>CALMWA010000072.1 GCA_937873125.1 uncultured Actinomycetes bacterium
CGCGGAGCGTCCGGGGCGGGTTCACCGAGGTGTTCGACGAGGGCGCCGACCATCCGTTCGGTCGCGGACCAGGCGCAGTTGGTGGTGCAGATCGTCTTGACGACCTCCTCGAAGACGGAGGGACTCCGGATCATACGTCCCGCCCCACCCGTTACCCAGGACAACTCCGGGTCTTCTCTGGCCCGTTCGTAGAACCCCGACAGGTCTTCGTCCAGCCGCAGCACGCGCCGCACCGTTGCGAGCAGGACATCACCCGCCGGCTCCGCTGGATCACCGGAGATGCTGACTACCCCGTATCCGGGTCCGTCCGGGGAGACACGGACGGTGTGCGAGCCGGCATCCTGCGCGGAGAGTGTGATCTCGAAAGTTCCGGACGTCTCGTCCGTACGCATCGGGGGCAGAGAGGCGACGCCGTGCGAGCGGAAGGTGCGGGCGAGATCTACCGGCTCGCCACTTGGTCCGGTCAGCGGAAACCTGACGGTTTGGAGCGTCAAAGGCTCTGGCTCCGGCGGTTGGTCTGAACGGGTTCGCGGCACGCAGGGATTATACGTGAGCGGTCCGTACTATCATTCCCCGTTCGGAAGCTGCTGGCGTTGCGGACTGCTGAATACTCGGCGGAGTTGTGAATTCTTTTGCGAACGGTTAAGCTTGGTCGTCTGCAAGTCCAGAGGTCGTGGAGGGGCGTTCTCGTGAGAGGGTTTGGTGTGAAGAATAGTGGGCGGTTGGACGGCGGAGGTTCGTGGCATCACGAGCGATACGTGTTGGCGCTGCTGGTCGTCCTGACGGCGGTGTGCGTGGGTCTCGCGGCGGCGCTGCCAGCGTTCGCGGCCGAGGAGTCGGCCCCCGAGTTTCAGATCGTCGGCGGCAAGAGCGTGCCGGCGGGCAAGTATCCGTTCATGACCTCGCTGCAGTACGATCGGGCCAGGACGTCGCCACGCCAGGATCACTTTTGCGGGGCTACTCTGATCGCTCCTAGTTACGTGCTGACAGCGGCGCACTGCGCGGAGATCATTGGCGGCGGTGACGGGGCACAGCCTATCCCGGTCCAGAAGGTGAAGGTCGTCGTCGGGACGACGACACTAAACTCCACGCAGGGTCAGGCGCGTAAGGTCGCCGGTATTCGGGTTCATCCAAAATACACCGGCAGAAACTACAACTACGACGCGGCCGTGATCCGGCTGGACACCCCGGTGAGCGGCATCAAGCCGATACTGCTCGACAACGCGGGATCGAACGCCCTGGAACGTCCGGGACGGCTGGTTACCGTGGCCGGATGGGGCGACACGAAGGCGCAGCCCGCCACCGGAGGAACCGCCCCGAGGCTCACGGCCGGTATGCGCGAGGCCCGCCTCCCGATAGTCTCCGATGCTAAATGCAAGACGGCCTACGCTTCCACCGGGAATCCCGCGCTCAGGATGACGCCGAGCCTCATGGTCTGCGCGGGCAGGAAGGGCGTTGACACCTGCCAGGGAGATTCCGGCGGACCGATGTTCACGCCCACACGGGCCGGCATCCGTCAGATCGGCATAACCAGCTACGGTGTCGGGTGCGCGACGGCCAAGTACCCTGGCGTGTACACCGAGGTGAGCGCGCGTCCCATAAACCAGTTTATCCGGCGGGCGGTACCCGGCACTCCGTAGCCGGCACGCCGTAGAGTCGGGTTTTCTTCGCTAGACCGGAGCATCCTGGAGCAGGTCGGCGGCCCCGATGGGATCCTGCTCCACGCGCCGGACGGTGCTCTTGCCGTCCTCGTCCTCCTCGATCATCCACAGCTCGTCCAGAAGCGCGGATTCCTGCACGTCCCCGACGTGGGAGATTATGAAGATCTGGCCGAACGACCGCTTCAACCTCTCCAATGCCAGGAGTACGTTGTTGCGACGCTCGGTATCCAGGCTGCCGAAGACCTCGTCCAGCACCAGAAAGCCCAGGGCCTCGGAGCCGCGGGCGGCGATGATCTTGGACAGCGCTATCCTCGCCGACAGGCTCGCAACGTCGGCCTCGCCGCCGGAGAACCGTTCGATGGCGTACGAGTCGTCGAAGCGGTCTAAAAGCTTCACCCGGTAGTTGTCGTCGAACTCCATCCTCTCGTAGCGGCCGTCGGTCAGCTCGCGCACCAGGTTGGAAGCCTCGACCTCCAGCATCGGGCGCACGCGGGCGGTGAGGCTGCGGAAAAACTCGGTGAAGAGCCGGTCCATCTCGTCCATGCGCGCCGCGCCGGCGGCCCGCTCGTTGGCCCGCTTCCGCTCGTTCTCCAGGCGCTTCAGGTCGGCGGATACGCGCTCGATCTTGTAGTCGGCGTCTTTCCACTCGCCGCCCGTGTGCTCTCGCGCATCCCGCAGCCGCGAAGCCCGTTCTTCCATGGTGGACACCTGCTCGCCGGCAGCTTCGTACTCCGCTTCGTCGAAGCCGAGCGTGGAGATCTCACCGCGCAGTTTCTCCGTCCGCCTGCCAGCCTCTCGAACTTTCGTTTGGGCGTCTTGCAGCGCGCGCTCGACCTCCGGACGCGTGGCGACGCGGCGCTCCAGTTCCTCCACCCGGCCTTCCATGCGCTCCAGGCGGGTCTTCTCCTCGCGCCGCTCGCGGTGCAGGTCTGGATCGTAGGATACGCCGGACAGTAGATCCAACTCCCCGGCCAGATCCTCCGTCCGCCCGGACAACGCGGCGTGCTCTCGGGCGAGGCTCCGCGCACCGGGGAGGGCGTCGCGCAGGCTCCGCAGGTAGGCGCAACGGGCCTGAGCGTCTTCGAGGTCCTGTTCGGACGGGCCGGGGAAACCTTCGAGCTTCGCCGACAGCTCGCGCTGGCGTTCGAGGAGCGCCTCAAGGGTCTCTTCGCGGTCGGTGGCGGTGGTCTCGGCCCGGATTAGAGCCTCCCGCAACTCGCGCCAGCGGTTGAGCTTCACCGTCGCTTTCCGCAACCTTTCTTCGGCGGTGGCGGCGGCGGCGGCGTGTTGGTCGGCTTCCTCACGGGCTTTGGCGGCGAGACGCCGGATAGACGCGGCTTGACGGCCTAGAGTGTCGAGGATCTCGTCCATCTCTCCACCCTCGAAGGGGCGTTCGCAGGTAGGGCAGTGGTCCTCCGCGCCGCTGGCGATCGCCTCGCGGGCCTTGTCTACGTTGCCCGCCTCACGTTCCTGGGCGATGGCCGTGCCGCGCCGGGAGGCCGCCAACTCGCGCAGCGTCTCCTCCGCCTCGCGCAGCCGGCTCTCCCGCGCTTCCAGATCTTCGCCGCCGGATAGCTCCTCGGCCTCTTCCTTTAGCCGTTCGCACTCTCGCCGCGCCTCGTCGAGACGCTCGCGCGCTCTCTGCAATTCCTCCTCACCCTGGCGATGCTCGGCGTGGGCGGCCTCCATCTCGCGAAGCTCCCGCAGCCGCTCCTCCGCTCCTTGCAGCAACCCCTCCGCCTCGCCGAGGACCACCGCCGTCCGCGCGAGTAGCTCCGTGCCGTCCAGGTCGAAGAGGTCGTCCCAGCCCGGCGGCGACTCTTCACCACCGTCGAGTGTCTCCAGCATCGCCGAGACCTCGGTCTCAATGGCGGCTATGCGGGTCTGGGCCGTCCGCAGCTCCTTACGGTCCCGGTCGCGCTGCTCGGAGCGGCGCCGGTCCTCCTCCAGGCGCTCCAGCTCCTTCTCCAGCTCCGGCAGCCGCTCGACCTGCGGCCTGAGCTGTTTTAGCTCCTCTTCGGCAGTGGATATTTCGGCGAGCTCCCGTTCCGCCGCCTCCGCCCGGTCCCCAGAGCGGCGACGCTCGCCTTCGGCCTCTTGCAGGGCGGTTGTCAGCCTCGCGTGTTCGCGGTAGGCGGTGTCGAGAGCGGCGCGGGACTTGCGGGCGGTCTCCAGTTCCACCTGGGCGACCTCGTATTCACCGGAGATTCGCTCCAGGTCTTCCTCCAGGCGCTTGCACGCCGCCTTGAACCCTTCGAGCTGTTCCTTCAGGGAGTCTTCGTCAGCTTCGGCGAGGCGGCCCTCGATCAGACGCGCCTCCGAGCGCAGGTCGTTGCGGTCGTCGCGCAGCAGCTTCTGGGCGTCCTCGACCCGGTGGATGCCGAGCATCTTCGAGATCCTGCGCACCCGACCGATCCCGTCATCCTGGGCGAAGAACTTCAACTCCTTCTGCCGGGCGTAGAACGTAGCCTCGAACGCCGTCCGGTCCATCCGCAGTAGATGCTCCTCGACCCACCGCGTAACGTCCGTCGTCCCGGCCACGATGGTCTTGCCCGAAGCGTCGCGCGCCTCCGCCGTCGTCGCGTTGCTTTTCAGGCCGCGCCGCACGGTGTAGGACTGACCGCCGACGGCCAGCGTAACCTCGACGTTCGTCGGGTCCTTGGAGGAGCCGCCGCTCCAGGGAATAAGCTCGTTCTGAAAGCGCGGCCCGCCACCGCGCGAGCCGAAGAACGCCCACAGGATGCTCTCGAACAGCGTGGACTTTCCAGAGCCGTTCCTGCCGACCACCCCGATGGCCCCCTCCGGCGGAATTAGCTCCATCGGTTCGCGGAGCTGCTTGTAGTTCTCGATATACAGCCGCTCCAGGTTCAAGCCGGCCCCTCCTCGGACGCCGACCGCGCCAGATACCCGCGTCCTTTCTCCAGGAACTCGTCTGCGAACTTGTCTTCGAGTTCGCCACGTTCCTTGCGCGCCTTCACGAACGCGGCGAACTCCTCCTCCAGTGCCCCGAAGACCGCCGAGACTGGACCCTCTGCCCGCTCCTCCGGCAGCTCCTCGGCGTGAACCTCCAGGGAGAAGTTCAGGCAGCGGCGTTGCAGGTCGCGCAGCAGCGCCCGGTCCAGGCCGCTCGTCACCCCGCGCCGCACGTCATAGACGCGCAGCCGCACTATAGCGCCGTCGAGATCCACATCAGCGGTACGCTCTCGGACGGCCTCGGTGAGCGTTGCGGCGTCCATCTCTTTGGCGCTGATCTTCTCGAGGTCCAGCATCGGACGCGCCTCTATCTCGACATGCTCCACGCTCTTGAGCCCGTCGCCATCGAACTCCACGATGGCGAACCCCGGCTTCGACGCGACCTCCCCGAAACCGAAGCGTTCTGTTGCGCCGGCGTAGAAGGCGTTTGGCTTGTGTTCGTGGAACTCGTGGTAGTGGCCGAGGGCAATGTAATCGAAGGGGGCGGAGATCATGGCGGACTGAAGGTCCGCCTCGCCCATCTCGTGCTGCTTCGCCTCCAGCCCCGGCACCATCCCGTGCGTCACCAGCACATTCACGTCCGCATCGCGCGCTGGCATCACCGCCCCCGTCCCGAACACCGCCCCGTGTGGCGCCAGCGTAACACCCACGTTCGCGCCGTCCAGCTCCTCGGACCAGTAGTCCAGATCGAAGCCGTGCGCGGAGTGGACGTTCACCAGGTTCGCGTACTCCAGGGCCGCCGTCGTCGTGCGCAGGCGCGGCGTCTCGTGGTTGCCGGCGGCGACGAGGTAGGGGATACTGGCGCGCGCCGTGATGCGGGCGGTCTGCTTCAGGAAGCCGATGATCACGTGCGTGGCGGGCCGGACGGAGTCGAAGACGTCGCCCGAGTGGATCACCAGGTCCACCTCCCGCTCCAGGATGGCGTCCACCGCTCGCCCGTAAGCCTCCTGCACGTCCACCTCCCGCTGGTTGCGGTTCGAGGCGGGGTCCAGCTTCGCGTACCGGGTGTACCCCAGGTGCGTATCCGAGATGTGGGCTATGCGGACTATGTGGTCGTGATCCTTTCCATGTGGGAGCCTACGCTATTCTAGCTGGAACATTCGTCAATTCACGAGTTGAGTAGCGTTACATCTGGGAGAGCAGGTTGTCGTATTCGGCGTGTGTACCGATCCAGAACCAGATCACTGTGTCGCCTTCTCTAATTCCGAGCGCACGGTAGTCTTTGCTGACCCGAACCGAGTAGATGGGTTCTGTCGAGTGTACTTGCTTGAAGCGCAACCCTGGATGGTACGGGTTCTCGGCAAACCGCCCGTAAGCTTCACGCGCTCTATCTTTGACCGGCTCCGGTAGACGAGAGAAAGCCCTCCGAAAACGGCGGGTCGTCCTGGACCTCAAAGCGATTCCGGGTCCAGATCCTCTGTCTCGCCTTTTTCGTGTTCGTCTAACGCTTCCTGCGCCAGCATAGACAGAGCGCCTTGCGATTCGGCAAAGCGTCTATCCCATTCCCCTTCCGACGCAAGCTCCGCAAGCAGCCATTCAGCCACGGCGTCCTGCTCGTCCTCGGGCAACTGGGAAACTTCATCAAAGGCTTTTTTGAGCAAGTCTGTCATCGTCTAGCCTCTCAACTCAAATGCGTCGCGTAGGAACGTACCGCAAGCAGGTCCTCACGCTCCAGATCCTCGTAGTCAGCGAGGATCTCATTCATCGTCATTCCCGCGCTCATCAACTTCAGCAACATCTCCACCGGATATCGAAGTCCTCGAACCACCGGCTTCCCGTGACAGATCCGTGGGTCGATGGTGATGCGTTCAAGCAGATTGTCCATTTATGTAGTCTACGGCGCGGGGCGAGGCGGATCAAGAACTGAACACAGTAGAGATATGCACGATCTTGCTTCGTTGGATCAGGGACCAGGTACCTTGTCTAAGTGCCGTCTAACCCAACCATAGCTGTTGTTGAAATCCACTATTTGTCCATCTGTCAGAGGCTTGGTGTGAGCGTCGGCACGGCGTGCAAGGTTTATGGTGTCCATGTTCATGCTGAATCTGTTCTTCTGGTTCTCGAGCAAACTGGGTTTGACCCGCTTTCGCGGACCGATCAGAGTTAAGCGATCAGGTTCTGTGAAAGGGGTCGAAGATGGGCAACA
>CALMWA010000073.1 GCA_937873125.1 uncultured Actinomycetes bacterium
GCCCCTGTTCTGCAGGACTATCTGGTCTCCGACGTTGTACTTGGCGAAGTCTACAACGATCTCGTAACGCTCGGCCATGCCCACGCGCAGGCTGTTCACCTCGACGGGCGCCGGGGCGAGGCCGCCGTCGTGACCAATGACGTGGAAGGGTTGGTTGGTGCTGAGCGCCAGGTCGAAGCCGCGGCTTATGGAGCCGTTCAGCAACCGGAAGCGGTACTTCCTGCGCTCCACCTTCATCACCGGCCAGGGCGAGCCGTTAGCCAGGATGATGTCCCCGAAGACGCTCGAGCGCTCGGCCAGATCGAAGATGAGCGACCCGTCGGTGCCGAATATCGCGTCGCGCAAGACCACCGGCACGTCGTACTTGCCGTGCGGTATCGGGAGGTTCAGCTCGTGGGCGTCGTGAGTGATGTAGAAAGCGGCGCAGCCCATGTAGGCGTTCTGGGCGGTGGCGTGGACGCCGTGGTCGTGATACCAGAGGGTGCGGGCATCCTGCTCGTTAGGATAGTGATAGTCCTTGAACTCTCCGGGATCAGTCGTGTCGTTGGCGTAGCCGTCGTACTGGGGCAGGGAGGCGTTGCCGTGCAGGTGCACGGAGGTGTGCTTGTGGGCGGGGTTGGAGATCTGGTTGACGTGCCGGACGACGACGTTGCGGCCTCTCTTCGCCACGATGGTCGGCCCCGGCGTGATGCCGTCGTAACCCCATACTTCGGTCTTCAGGCCAGGGAGAATTTCGAGAAATCCTTCCTTCATGACCATTCGGTAGTAGTCGGTCGTGGCATCCTTGTGTACGGGCCGCGCCACCGGTGGAATCATGAATGGCGCCTGGAACGGAGCGGGTATTTGGCTCTCCGGCAACCGGTTGGCGACAGTTAGCTGGGTTCGGGCTACGCGCTCCAGGGGGAGGGCGAGCGCGGCGCTGCCCAGCAAGCTCAGTTTCAACATCTCCCGCCGGGTGATTACCGTACCTTGCGAACCGGTATAATGTCCTGCAGAAGTCAAGGGACACCTCCTTGTCTTCGATCCGGGGGGCTCGGCGGAGTCGCCAAACACGGTCGAGCCACCCGGTTTCTCTATTTCACCGTTATTAAAGCGGGACGTGTCGTTCCATACATCGCGCAAATGGGTGATTTTCGGCTAGCGCAATTTTCCTAGTAATATTGAGCTACAAGTAACAAGCTCGTGGTATTTGGACGATCTCGGCCCAATCTTAAGGAGCGGCGTAGCCGGGGGGTGGCAGGCTGGTGAGGAAACCGGCAGCCACGAAAATGGCGATCGCGAGGACCAGTTCAGCGCCGACCATTCGTTCGAAGGGTCCGTCGCCTTTGTCTATGAGGTTGATCCCGCCGGTCGCCAACAGGAACACTATTAGCCCGAGTTTCATGATGAGCGCCCGTCCATAGGGTGATCCTATGAGGGCCTCGAAGCTTGGCACGTTGAGCAGGGTGGCGTATAGCCCGGTCACCAATATGACCATGACGGCGATGGTCGCCACCTTCGAGAACCGGCGTACGGCTGCCCGGCGCAGCTTGGACTGTTCTTCGGAATTCATCATCCGCAGCGGCCCGAGCAACAACATCGGAAATCCGAGCAGACCGCCCATCCACAACGCCGCCGCAACGACGTGCAGCCACGCGGCCAACAGCGGCAGGAACCCTCCCTCGGTGGCGGCGTGGCTCTGCTGCGCCAGCGTAACGAGCAGAACGCCGCCAACGCCTGCGGCCCCCCACCAGCGGCGTACTCCCCGTCCCCGCGCCGCCCATGTCGCAGCCAGAGCGACCAACAACCCGAGGGCCAGCCTCGCCAGCCAGATCCTACCCGTCCGCGTGTCGAAGAGCGCCTGGAAGAAGAGACCGGCGCTAAAGGACTCGCCGGAGGCACGCACCGCGAACAGCGATATCTCCACCAACCCAACGACGACCAGCGCCCCGAAGACTACCCAGATCCCCCGGCCGAAGAGCCGCCCCACGTCCCGGCTCATCCCCGTCGAGCGGCTCGCCGGCAGCCACACCAGGGCCACGAACACGACCAGCCCAACCAGAAAAACTACTAGCCCCTGGGAGATTCCGTGCGCCGCGCCCGCCGCTCCTAGAAGTCCCCGATCACCCAGCGTCCCCGAAGCGCCGTCGGCGTGCGCGCCCTGCGCCCAGGCTGCATCCGCGACAGCCACCGCCGTAGCTACCGAGGCCGCCGCAGCGGCTGCCATCAGCCTAGAAAATTTCAGCGAACGCAACACACTGCTCCGAGCATCAGATTCGGCCTCACAAGCTCTTGTCCTTCATCGCCGGCGGATCACTAGCATGCCGATCACTGCCAGGCCCACGATCCCGAGGCCGACGTATAGGGCCACGTTTGCAAAACCGCCTCCCTCGCTCGCGGACTCTTCCACCGGCGACGGGTTCCGCTCTCCGCCCTCATCAGAGACGGTCTGCGGGTCAGTCGCGGCCTCCGCGGCTGTGGGTTCCTCCGGGGCTCTCTGTTTGCTCACCGCGAATTCATAAGAGCCGGTGATGGTGTGGCCGTCCTCGCCGGTGAAGCGGTACTGGACGGTGTAGGAGCCGGGGGAGAGTTCGTCTTTCAAGTCCACCATCAGGATGGTAGGGTCTTCGGGATCCAACCCAGCGTTGTCCTCGTCCACACGCCGGCCTTGCCCATCGTAGACCTCCAGCGGACTGAATGCGGCATCGACGGGTCCGGCAAGCTTCAGTTGCACCTGCTCCGGAGGGCGCTCCACGGTCGCCCCTTGTGCGGGACTTATGCTCTCTATCGCAGTGTCCGCCAGGGCCGGAGCAGCCGCGAATGGCGTCACGGACGCGATCAGAAGCAATATTTTGAACATTCGCATGTGAGGTCTCCCCGGCACGAATTTACTGTAGCAGAAGAGTACATTGTGCCGTGCTTGCAAGGGTGTTGCATCACTCATTTGAGCTATTTATCGGTCAATCGGAGAGGTTGGTGAGTGGGGCTTCGAAGCGGACGGTAGTACCAGTGCCGGGCTCTGACATGATCTCCAGCCGCCCGCCCAGCCCGAAGGCCCGCTCCCGCATGCCGATAATGCCCGTACCCGGTGGAGAGTCGAGGTCCAACCCCCACCCATCGTCGGAGATCTCGGCCCAGATCTCACGCTCCGAGTACCCGAGCCTGACCCTCGCCACGCCGGCGCCCGAGTGCCGGCGCACGTTGGTCAAAGCTTCCTGCACTATACGCAAAAGTTCCATCCCCGCGCTCCGGGCCAGCAGGTCGGAGAAGCCGTCTTGCACCTCTGTCGTTATCGCTATGTCCGGCGCGCGCCGGCGGCTGACCTCCAAAAGTGACCCCAGAAGGCGGTCGAAGTCCTGGTCCCGGTAACTCTGCAGGCGGAGGTCGTAGATCGCCTCACGAAGCCCCCGAGCCGAGCGCAGGATGGTCTCTATCTGCTCTTCCAACTCGGTTTCGAGGTGTGTGCCCTCGGACTTAATCCTCGCCACCTGCAAAGCCTGAGCGGTGTACGAGAGGTCTTGCAGGACGCCGTCGTGCAGGTCGCGGGCGATGCGGTTTCGCTCGGCCTCCCGTATCTCTTGAAGCGCCTTCTCCGCGCGGCGGCGCTCGGTAATATCGTGGACGGTCGCGCAGACGACCTGCCGGCCCTGGTAGTGGATCGTGCTGACGCCCACCTCGACCTCGATGATCAACCCGTCCTTACGCCGGTACTTCCGCTCGCCGAGGAACCGACTCCCCTCGGAGAGGGTGCGCTCCAGGTTAACGTCCACGTCTTCGCGGTCGTGGGTACTGAGGTCGTAGATCTCCATACCCCGCATCTCCGCTTCGGTGTATCCGAACATCCGGCGCAGGGCGGGATTCGTCTCCATGATGCGGCGGCTCTCGACATCGAGCAGGTAGATGCCTTCGGCGGTCTGCTCGACCACGGCCCGGTACCGCTCCTCGCTCTGCCGGAGCGTCTCCTCGATCTCACGGAGCTCGGTAACGTCGGTATTGGTCCCAAACCAGCGGACGATCCGCCCGGTCTCGTCGCGGATCGGCAGCGCGCGGGAGAGAAACCATCGATAGGCGCCATCCTTGCCGCGCAACGGGAACGTATCCTCCCAGGGCTCACCGGTATCCCACGAATGCTGTACACGCTCGGCGACCCGGTCCACGTGATCCGGGTGGTGGACCTTCCGCCACCCCCAACCTTGCATCTCCTCCAACGTCGTGCCGGTATAGTCGAACCACCGCTTGTTGTACCAGAAGATCCAACCCTTCTCGTCAGCCGTCCACGCCAGTTGAGACATGTTGTCCGCCAGCATGCGAAACCGCTCTTCGCTCTCCCGCAGCGCCTCCTCCGCGCGCTTTCGGTCGGTGATGTCGCTGATAAAGCCGGTGAAGTAGTGTTTTCCGTCTCTGACGAACTCACCGAAGGAGATCTCCAAAGGTATCTCCCGGCCGCTCTTGTGTAGGCCCGTGATCTGTACGGCTTCCCAGTCCAGACGCCGCTGGCCCGTCGAGATGTACCGGCCCAGCCCGGCCTGGTGCGCGCTCCGCAGATGCTCGGGCATCAACATCGTGAGCTGTTTTCCAACGACCTCTTCACTCTCGTAACCGAACACCTTTCCGACGGCGCTATTGGCAAACAGTATTTCGCTGTCTTGATCAATCATGACAATAGCGTCCGAGGCCGTCTCGGTGACGACTCGATAACGCGCCTCGCTCTGACGGAGCGCCTCCTCCGCGCGCTTTCGGTCGGTGATGTCCGAGCGTATCGCCACGTACTGGTAGGGCTTGCCGCGTTCGTTCAAGAACGGCACAATGGTCGTATCGACCCAGTAGTGGCTGCCGTCCTTCGCCCGGTTCTTCAACTCTCCGCGCCACACGCGGCCCTGGGCGATGGTCCGCCACAAGTCTCTAATAAATTCCTTCGGGTGATGGCCGGAGTTGATGATCTGGTGGTCCTCCCCGATCAACTCCTCCCTCGAATACTTCGAAATCTCGCAGAACTTGTCGTTGACGTAGGTGATCCTGCCGCGCTGATCCGTGAAGGCGACTATTGCCGACTCGTCAAGGGCAAACTTGAGGTCCGCGAGCTCTCTTAACGACCCGCGCAGCTCCTCCTCGACCCGCCCGCGCTCCGCTATCTCCTGCTGAGCGTTTCCGTAGAGCCGGGCGTTATCTACCGCGAGCGCCGCCCTCCGGGCGAGGTCTTCGGCCAACTCCAGGTCGCTCTCTTCGTAATGCCTACCGGACTCGGCGGAGACGAACGTTATCGCGCCGATGGGCCTCTCCCTCAGCACCAGTGGAACTACCATATACGAGGTGAGTCCCAGTTCGTGAAGGAGCGTGCGGTGCTCCTCGTCGCTTACATTCTCCTCTATAAGCGATTCAGGGATCTCCGGCACTAGCTCCGACCGGCCCGAGCGAAGAACCTGCGGAAGACCGTAGGGTGCGTCCGGGTCCGGCGGATATCGTTCCTGGAGCTCTTTCGCCAGCGCGACTTTGTCGGGGTCCTGGTGAACCACTGTCAGCCGTTCGAGTGTTCCGTCCTCCTCGACCATGTCAACGGCGCACCAGTCCGCAAGACGCGGCACCGAGAGTCGCGCGACACTCGCGAGCGTCGCGTGGTAATCGAGTGAGGACGACAACACTTCGCTCGACTCTGCCAGGAACCGTAGCGCCTCCTGATTTTGGCTCTGACCAACGGATGCCGCCTCGGCCCGCCGTCCCGCGTAGTACATAGCCTCGACGATGGCGCAGATGAGGACCCCCTCGAACACGAAGATCCCCAGAGCCAAGAGCCGTCCCACATCGTCTATCCAGAGAGAATAATAGGGCGTAAGCAAGAAGTAGTCACTGACCAGAGCCGAGAGCAGAGTAGTCAGTAGTCCCGCACGGAGTCCTCCGATCAGAGCGCCGAGAACGACGGCGGTGAAGAACATCAGGAATGGGCTTTCGCCTTCCATCACAGGGTCCAGGAGCAGCTTGAGTGAGAGCGCGATACCGACGAACGTTATCGCGGCGCCATAGCGCACCAACCACGGCAAAGACTCGCGCCTCACGAACCAGCGGCTCACAGTGCTTCTGAGCTCTTTGTCCATCTGGTGGAGCGCGCTCACCTTCGTGCCTCTCCCAAGTGTCCGGTCTCCGTTCCAACCGCGCCCATCGGCTTCTACAAGAACAGTATTGGCACCGGCTCTGGCCTCGCGCATCACGCAAATGAGTGATTTTTCGAGCATGGCGGTAGCGGTAGGCGTTCGCACGAAGGCAAAACAATGAGTGCGAAAAGGTATTCGGAGCGAGTTCGGGGCGGATCCTAGCTTATGTGGGCGTGGTGCTCTATGCGGTCCGCGATCGAGAGTAGGTCACCGAGCTGCATGTCCTCGACCTGCGAGCATTGCTTCTCTATGCACACCATCGAGTACGGCTCGCAATCTGGGTAGAGCTCGACCCAGTTGAGAACGCGCTCTCTAACGAGGGAAGTCGCCTGGCTGCAGATCACCAGGTCCGGGCGCAGACGCAAGACCTCGCGGTTGAGGTCCCCGGATTCGACCTCGAATATCTCACACTCCGGCCGCAGTTGCCGGAAGGCTTCGGCCACTGCTTCGCGGTAGGAGCGTAGATCGTTGGCTATGAGTATGCGTTTCACGTTCATGAGCACATAATAAGCGCGGCGGAAGATCCCGCCATCACGAATATTGGCGATCTTTTACTAGTCAGATTGGGCTAGCTTCTTTCAAGCAGTTGCCGCGCGCGGTCCACGACCGCCAGGAGGTCGGCGAGCTGTATCTCCTCGACCTGCGAGGTCTCGCCCTTCACGCTGATGACGGACTGCTGGCTGAACTCTGGATACAACTCGACCCACACCAGAACACTCTTCTTCACCGTCTCCGTGGCGACGCTGCATATAACCATGTCCGGCCTGAACCCTGCGATGGAGTCATCGATCTCTACCGGCTCGACCGTCATGATCTCGACGTCGGGCCTCAGATCCCGCACGGCCTCGGCGATGACCTCCCGGTAGGCACGCGGCTCGTTTGCCATCAGCAAGCGCGTCCGCTTCGGTCCTTCGCCCACGCTGACGCTACCTCAACCTCTCGGTCCTGCGGACCAACGGTGCTTGTGAGATTCCGGCGCGAAACCAGCCTCTACGAGAAACCCCCAACTTCCCCCCCCTCGCCGCACGAGCGCCGCGAACGCTCCCGCAACCGCCTTTCCAATCACAAACCCGCGCCTCACGAGCTCGCGAGCGATTGGCTACGCAGTTTAGCGTATCTCGACAACTCCGTTTCGGGCCGCGAATACCAGAGCCTGAAGCCGCGAATGCACACCGAGCTTGTTCAAGATGTTCACCATGTGGGTGCGTTCCGTCTCTATGGTGATGCTCAGTTTTTCGGCGATCTCCTTGCTATCCAGACCCTCGGCCAGCGCCTGCAAGACTTCCTTCTCGCGCCGGGTGAGCTTGTCCACCGCTTTCTGGACCTCGTACTCCTCCTGACGCTTGCGGCTGATCATCCGCAGCATCTCGATGGTCTCGGTCGGAGAGAGCAACGCTTCCCCGCTCTTCAAACGCCGCACCGCATCAACGATGTCGCCTATGGCGGCGGCCTTGTGCAACACGCCCGCCGCGCCCTCCTCCACCGCCCGCGCAAACCGCGCCGGCTCCAGGCTCGCGCTGAGAACCAGGGCGGATATCCGCGGGTCCGCCGAGGAGAACTCGGCGATGAGCTCGAAGCCATCCCCGTCCGGGAGGCCGAGATCTACAACCGCGATGTCCGGCCGCGTCTCGGAATTGCTCACCAATTTGCGCGCCTCGGCGAGCGTACCCGCCTGGCCCACGACCTCGAACTCCTGCTCCCTGTCGAACATGAAAGCCAGCGCCTGGCGGAAAGAGGCGTGATCCTCGACGAGCATGATGCGCGTCGTCCCTGTCTGCACAATGTTGTCTATGGTCACGGCCTTTCTTCCGGCTGAATACTCATACGTCGATTATGACGCCGTTGCATCATAACTACCATAACTCAAACGCGGTAGTTTTTTCTAGTCCATATGGACTAGAAAAGTCCTTTCGGCCATCGAACTAGCCGATCTTTGCTCCTGGAGTGCCTCCTGGATTATCTCGCGGGCCACAACATCGCGGATGTGGCAGTCTACTCTTCCAGAAGGCGTTCCAGCGGAATCTCGAAGCGCATCCGGGCACCTCGTCCGGGTTGGCTCGCGATGTTTATCTCGCCACCGAGCTCTAAGGTTCGCTGCCGCATCGAGGACATCCCGACGCCGCCGACTCCGGCGGCGGGTACGAAGCCCTTTCCGTCGTCCGTTACCTCGGCCCAGGCGGTCTCTCCCTCGATTCCCAACTCTATCTTGACGTGGCTCGCAGAGGCGTGGCGGCGAGCGTTCGAGAGAGCTTCCTGGATGATACGCACCAGTTCCTTGCCCTTCGACTCCGGGACGTCCTGGGGAAACTCATCCGATATGTACATCTCAATGGTGAAGCGCTGGCGGGCCATCCGACGGCTCACCTCCAGGAGCGCCTGCATCGAGGAGCGGAAAGAGCGCTCCAGAGTCTCGCTCAGGCGCAGCTCGAAGATCGCGACGCGCAGTCCTTCGACGGAACGCCGGAGAGCGTCGGCGGTATCTTCGAGCGCCGGGGCGCCGCCGTCCTCGGCTGTGATCTGGAGGATCTGTATCTCCTGCAGGGCGTAGACCATATTCTGGAGGATATCGTCGTGGAGATCACGCGCTATGCGGTTTCGCTCCACCTCCCGGACCTCGCGCATCGCTTCCTCTATCCTCTTGCGCTCCGTAATGTCGTGGGCGACGATGCACAAAGCGTTCTTTCCCTGGTAAGGGATCGCGCTCACGCTCACTTCCACGTCCACCGACGTGCCGTCCTTGCGCCGGTACACCCGCTCACCGAGGAAGGCGCGGCCCGAGGCCAGGATGCGCTCAATGTTCTCGTCCACGCTCTCTTGTTCGTGATCGACGATGTCGTAGAGGGTCATACCTTGGATCTCCTCGTCCGTATAGCCGAGCGAGCGGCCGAGGGCGGCGTTGGCCTCCAGGATCTCCCTAGTCTCCACGTCTACCACGAAGATATTCTCGGCCGCCTGCTCGACCACGGTGCGGTAGAGCTCCTCACTCTGAAGCAGGGCATCCTCCGCGCGCTTGCGATGGGTTATGTCATCGATAACGGAGACGAAATACCCGGGCTCTCCCGAAGTGCCCCGCACCAGCGAGACGGTCAGGTTGATCCAGACGATGGACCCGTCTTTCTTGAAGTAACGTTTCTCCCTCGTGTAGGTTGGGGTTTCGCCCTCTAGCATCCGCCGCAACCCCCGGAGGTCGTCTTCAAGGTCGTCAGGGTGAATTATCTCCTGGAAGGTCAGACCACGCATCTCCTCGGAGGTGTAGCCAACGATCTCGAGGAGCTTGTCGTTTATCCTCAGCCAGGTGCCGTCGAGTCCCACGATAGCCACGCCGACGGCGGCCTGGTCGAAGGTCGCCCGGAACCGCTCATCGCTCTCGCGCAACTCTTCCTCGGCCCGCTTGCGCTCGGTTACGTCGCGCGTGTTGACGACGATACCCTCGACGGCCGGATCTTCCAGCAGGTTCGTTCCGACAGCCTCGAAGTAGTGCCAGGCTCCGTCTTTGGCGCGGGCGCGGTACTCGACCGTCGTGTGGGCATCACTCCCCTCGACATACCGGGTGAACGACTCCTTTACCTGATCCAGATCCTCCGGGTGTATGTAGTCGAAGGCCGTGGTCCCTATCCGCTCCTCGGCGGTAAACCCGAGGATACGCTCTATGGCCGGGCTCTCGTAGAGGATCTTCCCCGCGGCGTCCAGAACCACTATGATGTCCGAGGCGTTCTGTACCAGGGAGCGGAACCGCTCCTCGCTCGCGCGCACGGCCTCCTCCGCCCGGCGGCGTTCGGTCGTGTCGGTCGTGTAGATGCGGAGCAGGTCGCTCTCCGGCACGCGCGAGATCGTCTGCTGGTAGAACCTCTCCCCGACCCGCACCTCCCGCATGACCGGCCGCCCGCCGGAAGCCCATATCTTCTCGTACTCGCCCTTGAGATCCGCCAGAGCGGGATGCTTCGCCCCCAGAGCGTGCACGTCCTTGAACTGCGCCTCCGCGGCGGGGTTTAGGTAGGTCGGTTCGCCGACGAGGTTCGTCTCCACGATGGGGTTCGGGTTGAGCATGGGGAAGGACGCGAGCCAGATAAGCTCTTCCTCCGAACGCTTGCGGTCGGTAACGTCCTCGTGCATGAGGACGACCTCGCGCACTTTGCCAGCCTCGTCCTTGACGGGATATATGTACGCCCGGACCCACAGCTTCGTTTCGTCTTGCTGGCTGAGGCCGGGTATGGACTCTTCCTTGTCGTATGCTATCGGCGGGATGAGGGCGGGCTCCCCGGCGAAGCCTCGGAGTATCTGGGGCATGACACCCTGTTCTACGAGTTGCTGGTCCTCCAGCAGGTTGTAGTCTCCGAGACCTTCGAGGTTCGTCCCCCACATCTCCTCCCACGCTCGGTTCACCTGGAGCGTGCGGCCGTAGGGAGAGAGGATCTGGATGCTCAGGGGTGACTGCTCGATCATGGTTCGGAAGCGCGCCTCGGAGATCTGCAATGCTTCCTGAGCCCGCCGCTGCTCCGTTACGTCGCGGAAGATGTTGACCACCAGGCGAACATTTCCTTGCTCGCCGAAGATCGGTGTCGCACCGACCACTGCCCACCGTTCCTCGCCCGTCGCCAACTCGTGGAAGCGCACGAGTCTCTCGCCGCTCTCCTCACCCCTGAGCGCCTGCCGTCCCGGAAGCGCGGACAGCGGCAGCGGTTCGCCGGATTCGTCCAGGATCTCGAACCTGCTCAACACCTCCTGCGGCGGCGCCTCGACAAGCGCCTGGGCCGTCGGATAGCCGACGATCGCGGCAGCGGCCTCGTTGGCGTAGACTAGCCGTCCATCTGGCGCCTGCGCGGTGATACCGTCGGTGACTCCCCGCAGTATGACCTCAAGTTGATCCCGCGAGTTTCGCATCTCCTGCTCGGCGATCTCGCGCTCGGCGATCTCGCGCTGCGCATCCTCGAAGAGCCGGGCGTTATCCACCGCGAGCGCGGCCCGGCGGGCGAGTTCCTCGGCCAGCGCCAGATCCGCCGCCTCGTACCGGCGCCCCGACTCGGCCGACACGAGCGTGATCACCCCGAGGGTTCGCTCCCGCGCGACGAGCGGCACGATGATCGCCGACGTAAAGCCGATCTCGCGCAGCAACCTCAGATGTTCCTCATCCCGCGCGGCGGCGACCAACATCTCGTCGGGTATGTCGGGGTAGAACTCCGGCTGGCCGCTTCGCAACACCTGCAGTGTCCCCCCCGGCGCGTCGGGGTCGGGCGGGTAGCGTTCCTGCAACTCGTGCGCCAGAGCTATCTTCTCCGGATCCTCATGGGCCACTGCCAAGCGGCTGAGCGAGCCGTCCTCCTCGACTACGTCTATGGCGCACCAGTCAGCGAAGTCGGGCACCACGAGGTCCGCCACACCGGCCAGCGTGGTCCGGTAATCTAGCGAGGAAGAGAGCGCGGAACCCGTCTCGGCCAGCAGCCGCTGCTCCTCCTCCGCTCGCCGGCGCTCAGTAATGTCGTCCTGGACGCCCACGAAGCGGATCAGGCGTCGCCGCTCGTCGAAGACCGGAGAGATAGAAAGCTCGTTCCAGAACGGCGTACCGTCCTTGCGGTAGTTCTTGAGCACCACCCGGCATTCCCGTTGCTCCCTTATCGCCTGACGCAGCTCGTCGAGCGCCGGCTGGTCACGCTCATCGCCCTGCAAGAAGCGGCAGTTACGCCCGATGACCTCCTCCGACGAGTAGCCGGTGATCCTCTCGAAAGC
>CALMWA010000074.1 GCA_937873125.1 uncultured Actinomycetes bacterium
TCACATCACCGACCGCAAAAAGGCCGAGGAGGCGCTCAAGCAGAGCGAGGAACGCTACCGGGCCGTGATCGAGCAGGCCGCTGAGGGCATAATATTGGTGAATGCCGACGACCGGCGCCTGATCGAGTCAAACCCCGAGTTCCGGCGGATGTTCGGGTACACCGCCGACGAGGCCGTCGGGCTCTCGCTCTACGACCTCGTCGCGGACGACCGCGAGGGTGTGGATCGAAACATCGATCTCACCCTGAGCGAGGGAACTCGCACGGTTGGGGAGCGCCGCTATAAGCGCAAGGACGGAACGCTCGTGGACGTCATGATCAGCGGTAGCGCCGTGAGGTACGGCGCGCACAGGGGCGTGAGCATCGTCATCCGCGACATCACCGAGCGCAAGCGCGCCGAGGACGAGTTGCGCCGCAGCGAGCAGAGCCTCGCCGCCGCCCAGCGCATCGCGAGCATGGGCAACTTCGAGTACGACTTCGAGCTCGACCGGGCGTGGTGGTCCGAGGAGCTATACCGCATCTTCGGGTGGGAGGCGGGGGAGCACGCGCCCCGTTACAAGACCTTCATAAATTCCGCCCATCCAGAAGATCGGGCCTTTCTTCGCGGGAAGGTGCGCGATGCCCTGCGGGGCGAAGAAGAGGGTTCTATCGAGTACCGGATCGAACGGCCGGACGGAGAGACTCGCTTCGTGGAGACCCAGTACGAGGTGCATCGGGAGAATGGAAGGCCCGTGAGGCTCGTCGGCACGGTCCAGGATGTCACGGAGAGCCGGCAGGCCGAGCGCCGCTTACGGGAAGCCGAGGCCCGCTTCAGGACGCTGGTCGAGCAGATCCCGGCGATAACCTACATCCAGGCGACCGACGACGCCGAGAAACCCAAGGCCATAACTTACATGAGCCCACAGTACGAGGCGATCTTCGGATACTCGCCGGAGGAGGAGATGTACGATCCCAAACGCTGGGCCAGAATTTTGCATCCCGAAGACCGCGAGCGGGTGCTGGCCGAGGACGCCCGCACGGACGAGACGGGTGAACCCTTCAAGGTGGAGTACCGCGTCTTCGCGAAGGACGGCCGCCTCCTCTGGATCCGGGACGAGGCCGTGCTGGTACGCGACGAGGACGGTACGCCGTTGTTCTGGCAGGGCGTTCAGTACGACATCACCGAGCAGAAGCAGGCCGAGGAAGAACTGCGCCGGAGCGAGGAGCGCTACCGGGCCGTGGTCGAGCAAGCCGCGGAGGGGATCTTCCTGGTGGATCCGGATACCAAACGCTTTCTGGAAGTGAACGCCGAGTATCAGAGGATGCTGGGTTACACTTCGGAAGAGTTGCTCGGCATGACGCTCTACGACGTTGTTGCGCACGACCGGGAGGACGTAGACTACAATTTTCAACGCAGCCTCGAAGAGAGTGCCTTCGTCATCGGTGAGAGGCGGCACCGGCGCAAGGACGGTTCTCTAGTCTATGTCATGGCAAATTCGAGCCTGGTTTTTTACGGTGACCGCCAGGTCGTCTGCTATATCGTTCACGACATCAGCGAGCGCAAGCGTTTCGAGGAGGAACTAAAAGCCCGCGCGGAGGAGCTTCAGAAATCTAACGCCGAGTTGGAGCGGTTTGCCTACATAGCCTCCCACGACTTACAAGAGCCGCTGCGGATGGTTTCGAGCTATACGCAACTCCTCGCCCGGCGTTACCGGGGAAAGCTCGACCAGGACGCCGACGAGTTCATCGAGTACGCCGTGGACGGCGCGACCCGGATGCAGACCCTGATCAACGACCTTCTTGCCTACTCGCGGGTCGGTACGCAGGGCAGGGAACTCTCGCCCACCGACCTCTCGGAGGTCTTCGCGGCGGCGCGGGACAACCTCAAGATCGCCGCGGAGGAGAGCGGCGCGATCGTGACCTCGGGCGATCTGCCGAGGGTGATGGGCGACTTTACGCAGCTCGTCCAGCTCTTCCAGAACCTCATCGGCAACGCCATAAAGTTCCGGGGTAAGGAGCCGCCCGAAATAAGAGTCGGGGCCGAGCGGCGAGGGCGGGACTGGTTGCTACACGTGCAAGACAACGGTATCGGCATCGACCCGCAGTACGCTGAGAGGGTCTTTGTTATCTTCCAGCGGCTGCACACCAGAGAGGACTATCCCGGAACCGGCATAGGCTTGGCAGTCTCCAAGCGCATAGTAGAGCGTCACGGCGGTAGAATGTGGATAGAGTCCGAGCCGGGGAAGGGGAGCACATTCTTCTTTACCCTGCCAGCAATGGAAGGCGACCGGAGGTGAAGGAGATCCCGAATACGCAACCCATAGATGTCCTGCTGGTGGAGGACAACCCCGGCGACGCCCGGCTCGCCGTGGAGGCGTTCAAGGACGGGGGCAGCAGGCTCAAGAGTACTCTCCACCACGTCAAGGACGGCGTCGAGGCGCTGGACTTCTTGCATCGTAGGGGCAAACACGCTTCGGCGGTCCGCCCGGATATCGTGCTGCTCGACCTGAATCTCCCGCGCAAGGACGGCCGCGAGGTGCTGGCCGAGATAAAGGAAGACGACGACCTCAAGCTCATCCCGGTCCTCATCCTGACCACCTCCCAGGCCGAGCGCGACATCCTCGAAACCTACAGTCTGCACGCCAACGGATACGTCTCAAAGCCGCTGGACCTGGACGAGTTCGCCGGCGTCGTCGAGTCCATAAAAGACTTCTGGTTTACGACCGCGAAGCTGCCCCAGGAAGACAAGTAGCGGGCCGGATGGCTCGGACGGAGCAGCAACTTACGATCCTCAGGGTACTCCTGGTCGAGGACAACCCCGGCGACGCCCGGCTGGTCGAGCTTCTGCTCTCCGAGGTGATCTCGCCCACGTTCGACATCGTGCGGGTGGCCACGCTCGGCGAGGCCTTCGAGCGGGTGACGGAGAACGACTTCGACGTGGCCCTGCTGGATCTCTCGCTCCCGGACGCCAGCGGGATCGACTCCGTGAACGCCTTGCAGAGCGCTGCGCCGTATCTGCCGCTCGTGGTGCTCTCGGGCATGGCCGACGAGGAGATCGCGCTGCGCGCCATCCAGGGCGGCGCGGAGGACTATCTGGTCAAGGGCCTGGGCGATGGCGCTCTCATCTCGCGCTCCATCCGGTACGCCATAGAGCGAAAAAAGGCCGAGGAGCGGCTGACCTATCTCTCCCAGTACGATCCGCTCACCGGCCTCGCCAACCGCGCCCTGTTCCAGGATCGGCTCTCGCAGGCGTTGGCGCGGGCCGAGCGAGACGGGGAAATGGTGGCGCTCATCGCCCTGGACCTCGACCGCTTCAAGGACTTCAACGACGCGCTCGGGCACGGTTTCGGAGATATGCTGCTAAAAACCGCCGCCATTCGGCTGCAGGAGTGCGTGCGCGACGGCGATACCGTCGCCCGGTTGGGGAGCGATGAGTTCGGCATCGTGTTGGAGAACGTCTCGGACGTGCAGTTCGCCTCCTCGGTGGCGCAGAACATCTCCGCGACGCTCACCCAGCCGTTCGAGATCCACGGGCAAGAGATGTTCCTCTCGGCGGGGATGGGTATAGCGGTGCGGCCGCCATCAGAGGCGGACGGCCTGATGCGCGACGCTAACGCCGCGCTGCAGCGGGCGAAGGCGGCGGGTCCCGATAACTACCAGTTCTTCTCGCCGGAGATGAACGTGGAGGCGTTCGAGCGGCTTGCCTTCGAGAGCAGTCTACGCCGGGCTCTGGAGCGTGAGGAGTTCGAGCTTCACTACCAGCCGCAGATAAACCTCTCCGACGGCCGCATTGTGGGCGCGGAGGCTCTCTTGCGCTGGCGTCACCCGGAGCTAGGCCTCGTCTCTCCCGGCAGGTTTATCCCTGTACTGGAGGAGACCGGCATGATCCTCGAGGTCGGCGCCTGGGTTATGGAGACCGCCTGCTCCCAGGCGCGCGCCTGGCGGAACGCCGGACTTCCAAACATCCGGATGGCGGTGAACCTCTCGGCCCGGCAGTTCGAGCAGAAGAACCTGGGACGAATAATCGCCATGACGCTCGAAAGCGCGGGTCTCACCCCCGACACCCTGGAGCTCGAGATCACGGAGAGTTTGCTCATGGACGACCCGGAGGAGAGCAACGCGAAACTGGAGGCCATAAAGAACCAATACGGCGTGCGGGTCTCGATAGACGACTTCGGCACCGGGTACTCCTCGCTCGCCTACCTCAAACGCTTCCCCATAGACGTCCTCAAGGTGGACCAGTCGTTCGTGCGGGATCTCACGGAGGACTCCGACGATGCCGCCATCGTAACGGCCATCATCGGGCTGGCGCACAACCTGCGCCTCGAAGTGATCGCCGAGGGTGTCGAGACCGCAGCCCAGCTCGACTACCTGCGTAGCCAGGGTTGCGACGAGGCCCAGGGCTACTTCTTCAGCCGTCCTGTACCCGCCGCCGAGTTCGCCCTGCTCCTGGCGCGGGGCGAGACTTTCCCCGGTTCCGAAGAAGCGGGTTAGACTACCGCATCCGGGAAGCGTCCCGCGGATGGTAGAATCGAGGGCCGCTTCCGTTGGTACGTTGGGGGCGAGGGTAGCGAACGCTAATTGGAAGCCGGAAAAGATGCGAATAGTTCTGACAAACGACGATGGAATAGATGCACCGGGCCTCTTGGCCGCGCGGCAAGCGTTGGAGGAGGTTGGCGAGGTGCTCACCGTCGCTCCGGATCAGAACCGCTCCGGGGTCGGGCGCAGTATTTCGTTCGGGCGTTCGATCCGGGTGGAGAAGCGCGAGATGGCCGATGGAGTCACGGGCTACGCCTGTAGTGGTACGCCCGTGGACTGCGTGCGGCTCGTCGCGTTGGGTCTCATGGACTTCGAGCCGGACATCGTCGTCGCCGGCATCAACCACGGCGAGAACCTGGGCGACGACATAACCTACTCGGGTACCGTCGCGGGGGCGCTTGAGGGGATCGTGATCGGGGTCCCCGGCATCGCCGTCTCCCTGAGCATAGACCGTCCCTGGCACGAGAGTGCCCAGGAGGACTTCGACCTGAACGGCCGCTTGCACTTCGAGCCGGTTGCCCGGTTCACCGCCCGGCTCGTGAAGGTCGCGCTGGAGAGCCTGCCGGAGGGGCGCATCCTCAGCGTCAACGCTCCGAACGTGCCGTACGAGAAACTCGCGGGTGCCCGGATCACCAAGCTCGGCCGCCGGTTCTACAAGGACGAGTTGATCGAGGTGCGCGACGAGGAGGGCCGCGTCGGCTACGACATCTACAACAACCCGCCCGGCTTCCATCAGGAAGAAGGTACGGACTTCGCCGCGATATCGAACCGCGAGATCAGCATAACCCCCGTACACCTGGAGCTGACCGACGAGCCCGGTCTAAAAGAGCTCGGCACCTGGGACATCGGAAGTCTCCTCTCCGAGAACGGGCACCGCTAGATGCTGCGCGCCGCACTCTTCGACTTTGACGGAACGCTCGTGGACACGACCGAGATGATCTACCAGGGCATGCTGCATGCCACCGGCGAGGTGCTGGGGCGTGAGATCCCGCGTGAGACCCTCATGGCCGGCGTCGGTCAGCCGCTCCCGCGCCAGATGGAAGTCCTCGACGCCGAAAAGGCCGAGTTGCTCCTCGAATCTTACCGCGCCCACCACGAAGAGAACCACGACGCCCTCATAAGAGAGTTCCCCGGCGTCCCCGAAGCCCTCGCCCGGCTCCGCGCCGCCGGCGTGAAGATAGGCGTCGTCACCTCCAAGCGCCGCGCCTCCGTCGAGATGGCCGTCCGCCGGTTCCCAGTCCTCGGAGAAGTCGTGGACCACTTCGTATCTATGGAGGAGACCACCGAGCACAAACCCCATCCCGCCCCGCTCCTAAAAGGTCTCGAAGACCTCGGCGGCGTCCCGAAAGAAGAGGCCGTCTACGTCGGAGACTCACCCTTCGACATACAGGCCGCGAAAGCCGCCGGCATGAGGAACATCGGCGTTAGCTGGGGCGCCTTCACCGAAGACAGCCTTCGCGCCGCCGAACCCGACCACCTCGTACCTGACATAGACGCGGTCGTGGACCTCTTGCTGGAGATGCGAAACTCCGATTAGCTACAGTCCGCTCACCGCGCGCGTCAGATCCTCAAGCTCCTCCTCCGTGTTGAACAGGTGCGTACTCACCCGCACGTAGGAATTCGGAGCCGGGATGAACCGCGCGACGAACTTCTGTTGTAGGAGTCGTTCGGCGGCGTCCTTCGGTTCGATCCCCTCTATCTCGAAGCTCACGAGCCCGCTCCGGGCGGGACGCGGCGAGCGGAGCGTGACCCGCAGAAGCCCGGAGAGCGAGTCCATGAGCCGGTCGGCGCGGTGCCGAATTCCCTCGAAGCCCTCGGTGCCGCGTTCGTGGACGGCTTCGGCGGCGGCGGCGAACCCGGCGGCGAGGATGGGGCTCATCGTGGAGGCCTCGAAGCGCCGGGCGCCCTTTCGCAACGCGTAGCCGCCCTCGATGTCGAAGGACGCTCCTTCCGCGATTGAGGCGTATCCGACATTGTAGCTGGGGACCTCGCAATCGGGCCGGACGTAGAGGGCGCCCATCCCCTCGGGTCCGAGGATCCACTTGTGGCCGGTGAAGGCGTACATGTCCGCGCCGGTCGCCGGAGCGTCCACGGGGATGTTACCCACGGACTGGGCGCCGTCCACGAGGGTGAGTATGCCGCGTTCGCGGGCGGCGGCGCAGATATCGGCCAGTGGAAACACTTCTCCGGTGGTCCAGTCCACGTGCGAGAGCGCGACGAGCCGCGTGCGGGGCGTGATGGCTTGGAGCAGCTTCTCCGCGCTCATGGGCGGTGATATCAGGTTCACCCGAACTCCGAAGCGGCGCTGCAGTGCGTGGAGCGGCGCGAGGCATCCGGGGTGCTCGGTGGTGGCGGAGATGACTTCGTCGCCCGCGCGCCAGTCCAGGGACGCGACGCCGAGGTTCATGCCGTGGGTCGTGTTTTGGGTGAGGGCGATGTCTTCGGGGTCCGCTCCTACGAGGCGGGCGGCGGCGGCGCGGGCTCGCGCGTTCGCCTCGGCCTGGCGGTAGAAGAGTTTAACGCCCTGGAGGTAGACTGTTCCCGCGCACAGGTCTTCTGCGGCGCGCATCTCCTGCATGACGGCAGAGGTTGGCGGGCCGCTGCCGCCGGAGTTCAGGTAGACGTAGTCGTTGTCGGCGAGCGCCGGGAAAAGTTCCCGGCCGAGTCCTGGATGCCCGATGTTGTGGCTCCTTTCAGCGTTGGATTGCTCATGTTGTATGTCATCTGGTTATAATAGCGTGCTTATGCAGAACGATACTTTGGTGAGGATGAGCCGGCGCCGGCGGCGCGAACGGACCCGCAGCAACCTGTGGAGCAGGGTACGCACGGTGTTTCTGTTCTTCTGCGGTGCTTGCGTGCTTGCAATGGTGGGGCTGTTCGCGAGCTTTAGCTACACCTATGCCACGGTCGCCGACGACCTGCCGAGCCTGGACAACTACTCGTCGACGGAGCTGGCCCAGACATCCGTGGTCTACGACGCGCAGGGCAACGTCATCAACGAGTTGTACGGCGTTCAGAATCGTTCTGTGGTGGGCCTCAAGGAGATCGACCCGACGTTGCAGGATGCAGTGGTGGCGATAGAGGACCATCGGTTCTACGAGCATCGGGGCGTGGACTTCGAGGCCATAGCGCGGGCGGCGCAGGAGAACCTCAAGAGCATGTCCATCCAGGAGGGCGGCTCGACCATCACGCAGCAGCTCGTGAAGAATACCTACATCGCGCAGGAGAAGCGTTCCATCCCAAGCTTCCAGCGTAAGATCACGGAGGCCTCCCTCGCCTGGCAGTACGAGAAGAACAATAAGAAGAAGGAGATCCTGGAGCAGTACCTCAACACAGTCTACTTTGGGGCGAACGCCTACGGCGCCGAGGCCGCCGCCAAGACCTACTTCAACAAGAGCGCTAAAGACCTCACGCTCCCCGAGTCGGCGATGCTGGCCGGGATCATTAACCTCCCCGGCACCTACGATCCGTTCGTGGACCCGGAGAGCACCCAGCAGCGGCGGAACGTCGTCCTGGACAACATGCTCAAGTATGGTGACATCACGGAGGCGGAGCACGCCCGCGCAGTAAAGGCGCCCCTGGAGTTGAGCCGCGGGCGGGTGCAGTTTCAGGACAAAAACGAGTACTTCCTGGACGCCGTACGTAAAGAGCTTGCCAGAGAGTACGGAGACGACATGGTCTACGAAGGCGGGTTGAAGATTCGCACGACGCTCGACCCAGACCTCCAGAAGATCGCGGCCGGCGCCGTGGATCAGGTGGTAGACCCGGAGTCGGGGGACCCGTCCGCGTCTCTGGTCTCGGTAGACCCCCGAACGGGCGCCGTGAAGGCGATGGTCGGAGGCTCGGACTTTGACAAAGTGAAGTTCAACCTCGCCACCCAGGCCCAGAGACAGCCCGGCAGCTCTTTCAAGGCCTTCGTGCTGGCGGAGGCCATAAACCAGGGGATCTCCCCCGAGACGACCTACGAGTCGAAGGCGCTCAACATACCGCTGCCGGCCGGCTCGGACGAGCCGTTCTACGAGGTCAACAACTACGCCAACATAGAGCGCGGCAACATCAGCATCGAGGAGGCTACGGCCCAGTCGGACAACACGGTGTTCGTGCAGCTCGCGTTGGATCTGGGCATGAAAAGCGTGGTGAAAATGGCCCACAGCATGGGCATAACCAGTGAGCTGGACCCCTACCCGGCGACCGCTATCGGTGGGTTGCGGATCGGCGTGAACCCCTTGGAGATGGCTTCGTCGTACTCGACGTTCGCCAACGGTGGCCTCCACATGAAACCCTATCTGGTCCAGAAAGTGACCCGGGAGACTGATGGCGAGGAAGAGGTCGTCGAGGAGCACCGTTTGAAGGGGGACCGCGCGCTCTCCAGGGACGAGGCAGCGGCAGCCGTCGAGGTGCTGCGTGGGGTTGTCGAGCGCGGCACGGCGAGCCAGTTCCATCAACTCGACGCCGAGATCGGGCGTCCCTCGGCGGGCAAGACCGGCACGACCGAGGAGTTCGCCGACGCCTGGTACGTGGGTTTCATACCGCAACTGGCAACGAGCGTCTGGGTGGGCTATCCGGGTGAGCGTACATCGATGGTGAACATAAACGGCCTCGCGGAGATCAATGGCGAGAACTACCCGCTGGATATCTGGTCGCTCTACATGCAGGGGGCCGTGGCCAAGTACCCCGTGCAACAGTTCGACGTCCCGAGCCCGTACCTCAACCTCCAGATAAAGAAGAGTGGTCGCGCCTCTACCACCCTGGAGACGACCGGAGAGACCACCTCGGACCGGGGCTCCGACCTGGAAGGGACGGTCTTTGACTCGACGCCAGCTCAGTCTCAGCAGGTTCAACCTGTGGAGCCCACGCCCGTGGAACCAGCACCCGTGGAGCCCGCGCCGCAACCTGCTCCCCAGCCGGCGCCTCAGCCCGCTCCACGGCCGGCGAATCCGGGTGGAGGCGGCAACGATGGAGGCTCGGACTTGCCGGCGGACGGGGTCTTCGACGGCAGTATCTTCGATTAGCGCCGGGGGAGTCGCCCGGCGCTAATCGAACTCTCGTTCTCTAGCTGTTGTTGAGGATAGCCAGGATCTCGGAGTGTAGTGCGTCGCCGTTGGTTGCCACCAGGCCCTTTGACTCGGGTGTCCACGGCTTACCGTCGAGGTCGGTGGCGAGGCCGCCGGCTTCGGAGACGAGGAGTACGGTGGGGGCGTAGTCCCAGGCGGTGTTGCGGGTACCGATGGAAGCGTCGAGGTAGCCGGCGGAGATCCAGGCTCCCCGTATCCCCGCACTGCCGAGCGCCCTCAGCTGCCACGCGGCGGCGAAGACTTCGTCGGTGCCGCCCCGGCCGTTCTCGCGCATCGCGCCCACAAACGACACGTCCGCGCCGACGAAGGCGTTGTCCAACTCCCGCGTCGCGCTGACTCTTAGAAGTGTGCTGACCCCACCGTTCTCCCGGTAGGCGCCACCGCCGAGGCGGGCGTGGTAGAGGTCGCCGAGCCGGGGCGCGGCGACGGCGGCGTGTGTCACGGTATCGTTCTCTATAACAGAGATACAGGCGCAGAAGAGCGGGTTGCTCCTGGCGAAGTTCGCCGTTCCGTCCACGGGGTCGAGCAGCCAGGACCGGCCGGAAGCCGAGATCCTACCGCCCCGCTCCTCGGAGAGGATAGCGTCCTTTGGATAGTGTTCCTCGATGGCCGAGATCATCAACTCTTCGCACAGGAGGTCTACCTCGGTTACGTAATCTTTCGGAGCCTTCTCCCGAATCTCACCCGGACGCTCGTGGCGTGAGAGTTGTAACTCCCCCGCCCGGCGAGCCAGGTCGCAGACGAAATCGTGTAGCTCTTGCGAAGTATCCAGTTCTTTCACGAAGCGGGGCTGAGTAATCTACCGGAGGTATTCACGCAGGTTCTGGGTGCGGCGCTGCTCGCGCAGGAGGTTGAGGGTCTTCATCTGAATCTGGCGGACGCGCTCGCGGGTGATGTCGAACTCGCGGCCAACTTCCTCCAGGGTCCTGGGCCGGTCGTCCTTCATGCCGAAGCGCAGCTCGATGATCTGGCGCTCCCGCTCGGGCAACTCGTCGAGCGCCTCGCGCAGGTGCAGCTTGAGCAACGACTCGGAGACGGCGTCCGTCGGGGTGACGGTCGTCGCATCCTCCAGGAAGTCGCCGAGGTGCGAGGAGTCCTCCTCGCCGACCGGCGTTTCGAGGCTGATGGCCCTCTGGCTAATCTCACGCAGGCGCAGGATCTCCTCGACCATGATGTCCAACTCGCGGGCTATCTCCTCGTCGAGAGGCTCCCGGCCGAGTTGCTGGGTCATGCGGCGGTGCGTGCGGTGGAACTTGTTGACCTTCTCCACCATGTGAACCGGGATGCGGATCGTGCGTCCCTTATCGGCGATGGCGCGGGTTATGGCCTGACGGATCCACCACGTCGCATACGTCGAGAACTTGAAGCCCTTGGTGTAGTCGAACTTCTCAGCCGCCCGGATGAGCCCGAGGTTGCCCTCTTGGATAAGGTCCAGAAACGACACCCCGCGGTTGCGATACTTCTTGGCTATCGAGACGACGAGCCTGAGGTTCGCCTCGACGAGCCGGTCTTTGCTCCGCTTACAGCCGCGGGCGACGCCTTTCGCCAGACGGATCTCGTCGGCGTGCGTCAGCAGCTTGACGCGGCCTATCTCCGCCAGGTACATGCGGATGGAATCACCCGTCGCGACGGCGTGCGCGATCTGGACCGCCGGAGTCTCCGGCGTAGCCGCGACTACCGCGGCGGCGACCGGCGGGGTGGCCTCCGCCGACTCGCCTTCTATGAGCGTAATCTCTTCTTCTTCGAGCGCCGCGTAGAACACTTCGACTTCCGTCGCCGACAGGTCGCCCTCCTGCAGAAGATCCGCGACCTCCTCCGTACTGATGAAACCCTGACTCCGCCCCCGATTCAAAAGCTCGTCCGTACGCTCCGTCAGCAACGTAGTGTTCTCGGTCGACATCTATCTCCTCTCCTGCGATAAGACCATGCTGGCCCGTAGGTTCAACATCCGAGGTGCCCGATTTGTGAAGTTTCTGTTAAAAATAACCCGCGTAGGTTAACACACCATATATGGACAGTCACCGCGCTTTTTGTCCAATCTCGTGTGTTTTATCTTACTTTCAATACTTGTCCAATCGAATCGGCGATATTTCACCCATGTTTCGCAAACGTTACGGCAATATTGCGAAGTCATCCGGGCGGCTCTTGCTACACTACGCGGTGTGATCTTGCGGCGGCCAGAGCTTGAGAGGGTGTTGGGGGCGGACGTGCCGCCGACCGTGGACGTCGTAGAAGGTGTTACCCACGACTCACGGCGGGTCCGGCCGGGATGCGCGTTCGTGGCGGTGCCGGGCTTCCGGCGCGACGGGGTGGAGTTCGTTCCCGAGGCCGTCCGCCGCGGCGCGGCGCTCGTTGTGGTGGAACGGGCGATCACGGCGCCCGGTGTCCCGACGGTCATCGTCCCGGACGCTCGCGCCGCGCTGGCCGTGCTGGCCTGCGCCGTGCATGGAGACCCGTCAGCGGCGCTGGAGGTTTACGGCGTGACTGGCACCAACGGCAAGACGACGACCTCGTACGCGCTGCACGGCATTCTGACGGCGGCCTTCGGGGAGCGGGCTTGCGGTCTAATGACGACGGCGGAGGTGGTGTCCGGCGGGGAGCGGCGGCCGGCGGCCCACACCACGCCGGAGGCCGTCGAAGTGCAGGGGACGCTCGCGGAGATGCTGGCGGGCGGCGCCCGGAGGGTCGTTATGGAAGTCTCCTCACACGGCATCGAGCTCCAGCGGGTCTCCGGGACGCGATTCGCTGGCGCCATCTTCACTAACCTGACCCGCGATCACCTCGACCTGCATGGCTCGATGGAAGCGTACTACGCAACCAAGCGCGAGCTGTTCTTCCGAACCAACGGCCCGAAGCTAGCCAACGCCGAGGACACCTGGGGCCGGCGGCTCGCCAGCGAGGTGGAGGGAGTAAAAACCTTCGGCGGCACGGTTGACGCCGATTATCGCGTAACGGACGTCCGGGATACGCGGGATGGAACGGCTTTCGCTTTGCGCTATACGGAGGGGATGGTGGAGCTTCGGACGCCGCTCCTGGGTCCGTACAACGTGCTCAACGTCGCCGGGGCGGCGGCGCTGGCACTGGAGGTTGGCGTGGACGGGAAAGATCTGGCGCGGGCGGTGCGGGAGATGGCGCAGGTTCCGGGCCGGTTCGAGCGGGTGGCGAAGCGCGAGGAGTACGGGTTCGAGGTAATCGTGGACTACGCGCACACCGACGTGGGGTTGGAGGCGGTGCTGAAGGTAGCGCGCGGTGCGGCGAACGCCGCGAGCGTGAACGGCCATGCGGGGCGGGTTATCTGCGTCTTCGGGGCGGCGGGTGACCGGGATCGGGCCAAGCGCCCGCGCATGGGCCGGGTCGCGTCCAGTCTGGCCGACGTCAGCATCGTCACGACCGACGACGCCTACTCCGAGAGCCCGGAGAAGATCGCGTTCGAGGTCGCCGCCGGGTCGGAGCCCGGCCGCACCGAGGTCATCCTGGACCGGAGGGCGGCGATCAGCCGGGCGCTCGCCGAAGCTCGGGAGGGGGATGTGGTGGTTGTGGCCGGCAAGGGACACGAGCAAGTCCAACATCTCCCAGAGGGGGATGTTCCCTTCCACGACGCTACGGTCGTCGAGGAGATCCTGAGAGCGCGGGGGAGGTAGCGCGGGTTGCAGAAACAGAACAGGGATGACGTGCTCCGGCGGTTGAAGAGCGTGGAGGGACACGTGCGAGGGGTCGCCAAGATGGTCGAAGAAGGCGACGTGACCTACGCAGAGGTCGTGCAGCAGACGACGGCGATTTTCTCCGCGATCCGGCGCATCAACACCGTGATCCTCAAGGACTTCGTCGAGGAGCGGGCGGAGCAAGACGGAGCTTCGGAAGAGTTGATCCGGGATCTCTTCAAGGCCATAGACCGGGTGACGAAGTAGGCCGCCGGATGAACCACCAAATGAAGCTCCTGTACACGCTGATCGCCGTGATCCCGTTGGTCGTGGCGGGTACCGGACTCGCCGCGTTCTTGCTGCTGCGCGCCGGATACGGACCGCTGGTCTGGGGCGTGTTGCCGTTTCTGGTGATGCTGGCTCTGGCCGGGGTGATAGGCGCTATCCTGGGCCGCGCGGCGACCAACCGGCGCAATCGTGACGCGGACGCTTCCTCGCAAAGCCGAACAGACGATGATGTATAGTCCGGGGCCTATGGAAGAGAAGCACGCGCCGGATGTGGATCGGTTGGAGAAGCAGGTGGACGAGCTGGAGAGGCTCACGGACACCCTGGGCGAGGTGCCGGACGAGGAGGTCGTCGCGGTACTCGGCCGGGCTGTGGAATTGCTTCGGGAGATCAACAGTGGCATCGAGAGCGGCCTATCAGACTCTCATCGGGGAACGCAAGAGGTGAGCGCGCTCCTGGAGCGGGTGAACCTGGGGCCGTTCGACGAGGCTCTGGAGGAGATCGAGACTCGCGAACGGAGCGGTGGTGAGCCCGGTGCCTGAACTCGATCTCGCCTCCCGCATCCGGGAGGCGGCGTTACTCGAAGGGGATTTCGTGCTCTCCAGCGGTAAACGCAGCAGTTTCTACGTGGATAAGTACCGCTTTTCGACGGAACCTGCTCTACTGCGCGCCATCGCCGCCGCCATCGCCGAACGGCTGCCGAGGGACGTAACGCGGCTCGCCGGGGTGGAGCTGGGGGCCGTGCCGCTCGTGGTCGCGACCGCGCTCCACACGGGGCTGCCGTACGTGATCTCGCGCAAGGCCGCCAAGGAGTACGGCGGCTCCGCCGGGAAGGCAATCGAGGGCGAGTTCGAGAGCGGGGAGAGCGTGGCCCTGATCGAGGACGTGGTCACCACGGGTACCCAGGCCGTGGCCGCCGCGAGGAAGCTCGTGGAGGCCGGAGCGCGGGTCGCCGGGATCGTCGCCGTCCTCGACCGCCGGGAAGTCCGGGACGCTTCGCTGGAAGAGTTCGGCTTCGAGGCGTTGCTTACGATAGAGGATGTGCGGGTAGAAACTGGTAATTGAGGCTCCAGTACATGTTTGGTATAGTCATCCGAATGTAGTTGGGGTAACAAGGAGTGCAAACCGTAGATGGAGGTAGCGAGCCAGTGAACAAGACCGAATTGATCCAGAAGATCGCCGACGAGGGCAACGGGTCCAAGAGCGACGCGCAGAAGTTCTTCGACGCGTTTACCGGGGTCATTACCGACGCGCTCAAGAAGGACGACGTGGTGCAGATCACGGGCTTCGGCAAGTTCTACGTGCAGAAGCGCGACGCCCGCGAAGGGATCAACCCGCAGACGAAGCAGAAGATCAACATCCCCGCTTCGAAGGTTCCCAAGTTCACCGCCGGCAACGCGCTGAAAGATTCCCTCAAGTAGTTGCGGATACTCTGTCCGGATGCCGTGGATGCTCTATCCGCGGCATTTTTTATGCCCGTAAGCTCGTAAGATGCAGATTCTCGTAGATTCCGCCCGCCGCCGGCAGAGCGTGCTGGTCGCGGGCCTGGACCCCATTCCCGACCGCCTGCCGCCTGCGGTACTCGAAGCCGGGCTTTCAGAGGTCCGCGCGACTGAAGCGTTCTGCCGCGGGATCCTGGTCGCCATCGAGCCGTATGTCGCGGCGGTCAAGCTGCAGGCGGCGTACTTCGAGCGGCTCGGCCCCGCCGGCATGCAGGTCTATGCGGAACTTATCGAGCAGGCGGATGCGCTCGGCCTGCCGGTTATAGCGGACGTAAAGCGCGGTGACATAGGCCCGGTGGCGGCGGCCTACGCGGAGGCGCACCTTGCCGTCTACGGCGCTGCGTGCGTCACCGTCAATCCCTACATGGGCAACGACGCGGTGCTGCCGTTTCTGGAGCAGACGCGGCTCCTGAACCGGGGGGGAGGGGTATTCTCGCTCGTGGCGACCTCCAACCCGTCGGCCGGAGAGTTGCAGAACCTCGGGGAGCCGCCACTGTACGAGGCCGCGGCCCGGCTGGTGCGGGATGCCGGAGGCGGCGACGGTGAGTACCCGGACGCCGGGGCGGTCGTTGGCGTCACCCACCCGAAGGTGGGACGAAGGGTGCGGGAGTTATTGCCCGACGCGTTGTTTCTGGCGCCGGGTTACGGGGCTCAGGGTGGCGGGGCCGAGGGCGTACGGTCTTTGCTGGATGCGCGGGGCGCGGGCGTACTGGTCAACAGTAGCCGAGGCATACTCTATGCCCACGAGGATTCGGGTCTCGACTACCGGGAGGCGGCGCGCCAGGCCGCCCGGAGCGCGCGGGAGGAGTTGCGAGGCATTGGCGCCCGCATGTAGAGATCGGTGAGGGCGCTCAGGCGGCGAAGAGATGTACCAGGCCCGCTACGGTCACCAATATCGTCGCCAGGGCGACCAGAATTCCTACTACCTGAACTATGCTCTCCCGGCTCATGGTCTCCTTCTAAAAGCTCTACAAAGTGGCGCCAGACTCTTCGTTCCGGCCTCGTCGTCAGTTTATGCCTTTGCGGGGGTTGCGGTCAACGGGATTCTTGCGGGCGCTCGTTCACTTTCGTCAACTCGTCCAGTTTGGCGCGCAGGTCGCTCGTGCTTCCGGGATAGAAGCCGTTCTGAACCAACTCTATCTCGCCGTTCCGGATCAAGAACAGTCGAGGGACGCGCTTGACGTTGTAGATCGAGGCGAGCCTGCCGTTCGAGTCCTGGATGACGATGTAGGGTGCGCTCTCGTCTTCGCTCGGAGCGCCGTTTACGTAGACGGCGGCGAAAGATACCCCCCGGTCACCGTACTCCTCGGCCAGCCGGGCAAAGTCGGGACGTGCGTCGCTGGCGCCCTTATTCAGGGTGCTCCAGTAGGTCAGCACGAAGATGCCTCTCTTGGAGAGTTCGAAGTTCTCCCCGTCGATGCCGGTGGCCGTGAAGCCGGGTACTTGCTGGCCTACGTTCGGGGCGGGCTGGGCGAGGGTGAGGGTGCCGGTGCCGGTCTCGGCGCTACCCAGGGAACGGTAGGCTACCGCAGCGACGAGCACGAGAAAGACGACGACCAGCAGGCGTCTCATGATCTCGGCGGGCGAAGGTAGAAAACAAGATGCACAACACCGAACAGTATACAGCCCGCCCCGCAAGGCGTCCCGCCAAACGAAGCGCGGGAGAGCCCTTATAATCTCCAGACTCTGTTGAACATTACATTTAAAAGACTCATCCTAATGGTCGTCCTCGCCTTCGTGCTGGCCTTCGCGCCGCTGCTAACGGTGAGCATTGCGGGCGTCCCGGCGCAGGAGACTACGGAGGATACGGCGGCGTCGCCGGAAGCAGATGCAAAGCCCGAACAGCGAGAGTCCGTGGCGAAGCCCCCGGCGCCGGATGTGGCGGCTCGTGCTTGGGCGCTGGTGGACTTGCGAAGCGGAGAGTATCTCGCGGGAGAGAACGCTTCCAAAGAGCTGCCAATGGCCTCGACGACCAAGATCATGGTGGCGCTGATGGCGCTGGAGAGGGCGGATCTGGACGAGAAGGCCGTCGTCTCCGAAAAGGCTGCGTCGTTCGCCAAACCCATCTACAGTAACGTCGGCCTATTGGCCGGTGACGAGTTGAGCCTCCGGGATCTCTTGAAGGCCACCCTGATCTCCTCGGGAGACGACGCCGTTTACGCGTTGGCCGAACACCTCGGCGGCGGCAACGCAGGGCGATTTATCGAAGAGATGAACCAAGAGGCGAAGAGAATGGGATTGAAAGAGACCCGTTTCGAGAACCCCAGCGGCCTCGACGCCCGCGGCCACCACTCCAGCGCCCGCGACCTCGCCAAGATGACCCGGATCGCCATGAAATATCCGCTGTTCCGGGAGATGGTCGGGACGAGCTACGCGGCGATCTACACCCAGGACCGTGAGATCCCGCTGACGAACACGAACGATCTGCTCGCCACCTACGCGCCCACGACCGGCGTAAAAACCGGAACGACGCCAGCCGCGGGCGCGAGCCTCGTGGCCTCGGCGGCGGCCGGTAACGAGTCCTACGTCGCCGTCTTCCTGGACTCCCAGGAGGACCGGTTCGTCGCCGCCGTGCGGACCCTGGAGCACGGCTTCACCACTTACGACCGCGAATATCTGGTAAAGGGGGGAAAACGGTACGCGAACGCCGACGTGCCATACCGGAGAGGAGAGAAGGTCCCTCTCGTTGCGAGAGAGGATGTCGAGGGACTGGTTTACGACGGATCGGACGTAGAGCGTGAGCCGAAAGTCATGAAGGAACTACCCGATTCGGCGCGGCGTGGCACGAAGCTGGGGGAGGTAGTGGTGCGGGTGGACGGGGAGCGCGTGGGGGAGGCTGCCCTGGTTGCGCGGAAGGGTTACGAAGAGGCCTCGGTCTGGCAGAGGTTGTGGTATACAGTAGGAGGGATTTTCGAGTAGGGGATAGAGAAAGGGACTCGCTGTGATCCTGACCGTCACCCTCAATGCCGCCGTGGCTCGCACGCTAGTCGTGCCGAGTCTTACACTCGGGCATCGTCATCGGGCGCCGGAGAGTATCGCTCTCGCGGGCGGAAAGGGCATAAACGTGGCTCGTTCGCTGAGATCTCTGGGCGTGCCGGTCCTGGCGACCGGGTTCGCGGGCGGGCGCAACGGAGACACCATCCGAGACGGGCTGTCGGAGGGCGCAATCCCGTTCGACCTCGTGGAGATAGAGGGGCATTCCCGGACCTCTACCGCCATCATAGACCCGATGGCCGGGACGCAGACCGAGATCAACGAGTACGGCCCCGAGGTGAGCCAGACCGAGGCCCGCGAGTTCTCTCGGCGCTTCGAGCACCTGATGGAGTACGCCACGGCGGTCGTCTTCGCCGGAAGCCTGCCGCCCAACCTCGACGAGAGTTTCCTGATCGGCATGATCCAACGCTCCCGCGAGAGGAACCTCTTTACGGTCGTCGACTCGACCCCCACGGTGCTGCGGGCGGCCCTGAAGGCGAGCCCGTCCCTCGTGAGCCCGAACCAGCACGAGGCCGAGAGCGTGGCCGGCTTCGATTTTATAGAAGAGGAAGACTTCACCAGGGGCCTGACCCGCCTGGTGGAGTTGGGCGCCGAGTCGGCGTGCATCACCTCGCCGGAGGGACACTCGTACTTTACGTCGGAGGATGGGATCATCTCCGCCCTCGCGCCGCGGGTCGAGGCCGTCTCACCCATCGGGAGTGGCGACGCCTACCTCGCGGGGCTACTCACGGGGCTGATGCACCGGGAACTCCCGCCGGTGGACGCCGTGCGGCTGGCCGCCGGGTGCGCCGCCGCCAACGCGGAGACCATCGGCGCGGGTGTTTTTGATCCCCGCCGGGCCGAAGAGCTCGCGGAGGCTGTCCAGATAGAGCTTCACGACCGCAGCTTCCAGAGCGGAAGGGTGTAAAACAGGCGTACTGTGGCGGCTTCTCGCGGCTCACGGAACCCCGCGTGAGGCGTGCTAGAATGCGTGGGTCGGAGAGCAACTCAGGTTATACGGAGGTCAGGTTTATGGCAGTTGGCGAGGTAACTGACGCCACGTTCGAGGGCGAAGTCCTCCGGTCGGAGCGACCGGTAATAGTGGATTTCTGGGCGCCGTGGTGCGTGCCGTGCCGCAGGATCTCCCCGATTCTGGAGGAGATGAGCGAGGGCCGCGAGGACGTGCAGTTCGTGAAGCTCAACGTGGACGACAATCCCGCCACGGCGATGAACTATCAGATCTCGAGCATCCCCACCATCGCTCGTTTCGAGGGTGGACAGGTTACCCAGCAGGCGGTCGGAGCCCTGCCAAAGAATCAGCTCTCCGCCCAGCTCGGGCTGTAGCTTGGCCTGTAATTGCGTCAAGTAACCCGGACGGTTACAATCTCGGCGTGAAAATTCCCCGAAGTCCGGGAGAACCGGGCTGGTGGGACGTTGTTCGGAAGATTAGAGGAGGTACGGAGATATGAACTTCAAGCCACTAGGTGAACGCGCGCTGGTGCAGTTGGTCGAACGCGAGGAGAAGACGGCTTCCGGCATAGTGCTGCCGGATACGGCCAAGGATAAGCCGCAGACGGCCACGATCGTTTCGGTGGGCGAGGGCAAGCTCGACGACAAGGGTCAGCGCGTGCCGATCGAGGTCAGCCCGGGCGACGTTATCGTCTTCGCCAAGTACTCGGGGACTGAGATCAAGCTAGACGGTGAGGACTACATGATCCTCGACGCCGACGACATCCTCGGAGTCGTAGAGGATTAGAGCCGGGAATATAACTCCCACGGTTCCTGGAGCGCCGGGCAGACTCATTGCCCGGCGCTCCACTCTTGAACTCAACGGAACCGAAGCGCACACGTGGATGGCGATACGAGACCGACGGTGAGACCAGCGGGGAGGCCGGTTCAGACCATGCGGACTTTACGCAAGTGGGATAGAGGGCGCGAGGTCGTGGACCTCCAGACCCGCCTGCAGGCTCTCGGCCTCGACCTTGGCAACCGGGGTATAGACGGCGTCTTCGGACCCCGCACCGAGCTTGCCGTAAAGGCTTTCCAGCAGGCTATCGGGATTCTGGCCGACGGTCTGGTCGGCGCTATTACCTGGCGCGAGATCGTCGAGGCCGGCTACCGTCCCGGTGGGCGTCTGCTCTACCTGCGCCAGCCGCCGTTCCGGGGGGCCGATGTGGTGGAGCTTCAGAGGATGCTGAACGATCTCGGGTTCGATCCCGGCGCGGTGAACGGTCTCTTCGATGAACGCACGGCCCGCGCCACGCGCGAGTTTCAGAAGAACGCCGGGCTTCAGGCCGACGGCGTCGTGGACGGCGCGGTCTTCAAGGTGCTCGGCACTTACGCCGGACAGACCCTCGGTACCCACCAGCTCCCCGACAAGCACGGCGGTTACTTCCCGGAAGACTTGTTCTCCGGCACGATAGTCGTGGACGCCGCGCATGGTGGGCGGGATGCCGGCTACGTCGCCCGGACGGGATTCTCCGAGGCGGATCTCAACCTGGCTGTTGCCCAGGAACTTGCCCAGATCCTGCCGGCCAGCGAGGTGCTGCTAACGCGCAGCGATGACGAGGAGGTCTCGCCGCAAGACCGGGCGTTCCTGGCGAACTCGTCGGGTGCGAAGATGGTGATCTCGGTCCATCATAACCACCATCGTACACCCACCGCGAACGGCACCGCCGCCTACTACTTCGAGCGGCTCGGATACCAGTCGCACCGGGGCAACATGGCCGCCACCTACATCCAGCGCGGCGTCAGCAATGCTCTTGATACCTGCGATATAGGGGAATTCGGACGCTCCTACGATATCCTGCGCGAGACGAACATACCGGCCGTGATGCTGGAGCCTCTGCACCTGACCAATCCTCTTGAGCTGGATCTCGCCTCGGATCCCTACTACCCGACCACGGTCGCCGAGGCCGTCGTCGGGGCGCTGGAACTGTACGCCGGACGCGACGCGGCGTTCATTGCCGTTTAGCTAACAACAATAGCTGACAGTCAGCGGCTGACTGCTATAATGGCGTCCGCAGTCGGGACGTAGCGCAGCCTGGTAGCGCGCCTCGTTCGGGACGAGGAGGTCGGAGGTTCAAATCCTCTCGTCCCGACTGATCGGGGAGGCTCCGAACCCTCTTCTTCTAATTCTTCGCCCCGGCATCCAGCCCGAACTGCTCGGCGGAACTCAGGCGCTCCACCTGCATGAAACTCTCCATGTGTAGCTGGCCGTTGGCGTAGTTGCGGCCGTCCTGCAGACGGATGTAGTTAGTGTCGAACTCGGCGGTGCGCTCGGTGCTCTCGTATCCTTCCTTTGCCCGCAGCTCTCCCTCGAACTCAACGTCCAGGTCTCCCTCGCCGGAGACCTCGCCACCTGGCGTATCGGTCGAGAAAGCGCGCGGCCGGACGCTTAGCTCGTAGCCCTGGATGCGTCCCTGCTCCGTCCGCGAGTCCGCGCTCTGCAAGACGTAGCGCATGCGGTGCGGCGGGCCGCCGAGGTTGGCGAAGGGGACGGGCATATCTCCCGTCCAGGTGTCGTCTTCTCCGACGCTCTCGTCGGGCAGCGGGGGGAAGAGGCTCCAGATCACCTCCCGCACCGAGATCAATGGGACGGGAGCATCCAACAACGCTCCATCCCCCCGAACCTCCGAGACCACGCCCGAAGGACTCATCTCCACAATAGCCTTCTTGCCGGTCATGTCCTCAAGGTTGAAAGCCACGGGCTCTCCCTCGCCATCCCTGACGTTGGCAGCGAGGTACAGCGCCTCTACTTCGACCGAAGAGTTAGAGACTGGCGTGACCTCGAAGGCTCCCGTGAGGCCCGAGGCGCCGCGAAGGTCCGAGGCGGCGCCGGAGAAGCTGCTATCGGCGGTAACGCTGACGCGGTAGACGGACGGGGCGTCGAGCGAGCGTCCGGCGTAGAGCATCGGTGAGTCGCCGCTGCACGCGACGGGGAAAAAGCTGGCTAACAGGAGGAATATAAGGGTGTAGCTAGTTTTCAGCCTCAAAGATCGGCCTCTTCGGCCTCTTCCAGTAGCTGGGTCCAGTCCGTGTAGAGGCCTTCGAGTATTCCCTTTAGCTGGCGGTGTTCGAGGACTACTTCACGAGAGCGATGTCCGTCGGAGTAGAGCTCGGAGGTGGCGAGTTCCTTCTCCAGCCGCGCGACCCGGCGCTCGGTCGCGTCGATCTCACCCTCGACCGCAACTAGACGGGTGGCGAATATGCTCTCGGATTTGCTCATGCCGGGGCGTACCCGGCGGCGCGGACGGCGAACACCTTCTTTTACGTCCAGGCGGCGGTGAGCGCGGTAGTAGTCGTAGCCGCCGAGGTAGTTGGTGAGCTTCTTGTCGTCCAGTTCCACGATTCGGGTCGCCAGTTTGCGGAGGAAGTAGCGGTCGTGGGAGATAAAGAAGAGGGTGCCGCGGTAGCCGGCAAGGGCCTCCTCCAGGGCTTCGCGGGCGGGGATGTCCAGGTTGTTCGTCGGCTCGTCCAGGAGGAGCAGGTTCGCTCCGCTGACCACGATCTCCGCGAGGCTCAGACGGCTCTTCTCGCCGCCGGAGAGCGAGGAGACTTTCTTGAATACATCGTCGCCGGAGAAAAGAAAAGCTCCCAGCAACTCCCGTGCCTCCGGCGCGTCGAAGCCCGTTGCGTCCATCGCTTCCTGCAGGACGGTCTTCGAGCCTTCTAGCCGGGCTAGTTGCTGATCCTGGTAGGCGGGCGCGACGTTGTTGCCGAGCCGTACCGTGCCGCGTTGCGGTTCCAGCTCGCCGGTGGCGAGGCGCATAATGGTGCTCTTGCCGGTGCCGTTCGGGCCGAGCAGGGCGACCCGCTCTCCACGCTCGACGACCAGGTCCAGGTCTACCAACAGAGGTTCATCGGAATCGGGGTGGGCGTAGCGGGCGCCGTCCATCTCCAGCACCACGCGCCCGGCGCGGGAAGTTTCTCCGCCGAGGTCCAGGCGCATCCGCTTCGAGCCGTTTTTTGGACCCTCGATCTTGCCCATCCGGTCCAGGAGCTTCTGCTTGCTCTTTGCCTGGGTTGCCTTCGTGTTATTCGCCCGGTTCTTCTCGATAAAACGCTCTAGCTGCGCTCGACGTTCGGCGTTCGCCTTCGCCTTGCGGGCGAGTTGCTCGTCACGGGCTTTCTTCTCCTCGACGTACTTCGTGTAGTTGCCCGTGTACCGGACCAGTTTGCCGTCTTCGAGCTCCACAATGGAGTCCGAAATGGCGTCCAGGAAGTAGCGGTCGTGGGAGACGACCAGGACGGCGGACTTCGCGTTCTTGATGAAGCTCTCGAGCCATTCGATGGCGCGGAGATCCAGATGGTTCGTCGGCTCGTCCAAAAGCACCAGGTCTGGCTCTTCGAGCAGCAGACGCGCCAAGGCGACGCGGCTCTGCTCGCCGCCGGAGAAGGAGCCCACCGGCCGTTTCCAGTCCTCCGGGGAGAAGCCGAGCCCGGAGAGGGTAGAGGCGGCGCGGGCGCGGTACTCGTAGCCGCCGTCCCGCTCGAACTCGCTCTGCAGCCGACCGTAGCGCTCCAGGAGCGCGTCCGAGGGGTTCTCGGAGAGTTGGGATTCCATGGCCTTCAGTTCCTTCTCGCGTTCGATCAGGGGTGCGAAGGCGGAGGAGATCTCCTCTTCAATGGAATGCCGACCCCGCTCGCCGGCGTAGAGGCTCTGGGAGGTGAGGCCGACCTTCGCGTCACCGACGCGCTCCACGCTGCCGGAATCGGCTTCGGAGTTACCGGCCAGGATATCCAGCAGGGTCGTCTTCCCCGCGCCGTTGCGCCCGACCAGACCGATCTTCTCTCCGGCCTCCACGCCGAGCGACGCCCCCGCCAGGACCTTCAGGTCGCCGCCGTGGTATTTGACGATATCTCTTGCTATAAGCACCTTCATGACGCAGCGATTATACCGAGAAGACCCCCTAACGCCGAAAGAGCGCGAGGAATTCGAGACCGACCTCATAGCCTTCTGTGACCGGGAGCTGGAACGCCTCGGAGAAATAGTTGGTCTACAGGT
>CALMWA010000075.1 GCA_937873125.1 uncultured Actinomycetes bacterium
CAAGGAGGAGCAGCTATCCGACGTGGAGGCGGACGGCGCGGAGCCCGTTCTCTGCGACCTCGAAGCGGAAGAAGTGGACGGAGAAATCGGAGAGGCCGTGTCAGGCTGCGACGCTGTAGTTTTTGCCGCCGGAGCCGGACCTGGGAGCGGCGAAGCTCGCAAGGAAACGATGGATTACGGTGGCGCCGTGAAGCTCATAGAGGCGGCGGAGAAGCGTGGCGCATGGCGCTACCTGATGCTGAGTTCCACCGGCGCCGACGATCCCGAGAGCCGCGACGAGGCGATGCGCCCTTACCTGCGGGCAAAGGCCCGCGCCGACGAGCGGTTACGGGAGAGCAGCCTCGACTACACTATCATCCGCCCCGGACGCCTGACGGACGACGCCGGTACGGGCAGGATCGACGCCGCGGAGTCGCTGGGACGATACGCGGAGATAACGCGTGAGGACACGGCGGCCGTCTTCGCTGCCGCGCTCGAAGCCCCGAACACCGTCGGCAAGACGTTCGAGGTTCTGGCCGGAGAGACCCCGATCGAGGAGGCGCTGGAGCGCATCTGATCGTTCTGGCCTCGCCCGCGCCTCCCGACCTTTCTAGAAAGAGATAGCCTTCTCCGGTGCCTGAGCACAGACATCAGAGAAGGCTCTAAGCATGTCGGTCTTTGAGGGTACTACGCCTCGGCGGTGGTCGGATCTATGATGGCGTGAACCTGGGAAATCTTGTTCGCCGGGAAGCCGCCCTGTTCGGCGTGCTGGCGGACCATGTCCTCGTTAGGGGCAATGTAGGTGCAGTAGATCTTGTCGTCCGTAACCTGGCTCTGAACCCACTGTATCTGCGGTCCCATCTCGGTGAGGACATCGCACGAGGTCTGCGAGATACCCTGCAGTTCCTCCGCCGAGAGATCCCCGGCTCCGGGTATCTCCCGTTCGATCACGTACTTCGGCATATTTTTCTCCTTTTTCGTTGTTTCCCCGTCAGCAGTGTATCAGCCGTCTCTAGAACGGATACAAGACGAATCCCAGCGCCCCGAGCGCGTACCACACCCCGAAGGCCATCCCGATCACTCCGAGCACCGGCGCCACCCGCTCGAAGTTCTTCCCGACCGGACCGCCCGCTATGGCGAGCCCAAAAGCCGTCGAGAGCAGCGCCATCGAGACGGCGGTCCCGACCGCGAAGAGCAGGAGCGCCCCCGCTGCCTCGGCCTTGTTCGAGATGGTCGAGAGCAACAACAGCGTCAGCCCGCCCGAGCCACCGACGCCGTGTACCAGCCCGATCCCGTAGGCGGAAAGCGGCGTGCGTTTGGGCAGCCGGTGGGCGTGCTCGTGGGCGTCTACTTCGGCGTGCGAGTGGACGTGGCGGTGAGGTTCGCCGTCGTGGGCGTGGGTGTGAACGTGAAACAGTCCGCGCCGCCAGCGCAGAAGCAGCCTCGCCGCGAGCAGAACTATGATGAAACCAATGAGGATCTCGGCTACTTGCTGGATGGTCTCCGGCAGGTAGCGGTTGAAAAGAACCAGCGGCAGACCGATGAGCACGAGGGTGGTGCCGTGTCCGAGACCCCAGAAGAGCCCCAGGAAACCGGCTTTGCGGACCCGGCCTCGGTCTCTCTCGGAGGCGATGAGCGTCGTGACCGCCGCGAGGTGATCCGGGTCGCTCGCATGCCGAAGTCCCAACAACACACTCACCATCAATAGCATCCCGAGGCTCGCAGGGCCGTGCATGTAGCTTTCGAGCCAGCCGTCTATTGTGCTCACAAGCTCCCCCTATCCATCTCCTCGTAGCGCCTCCCGCACGAACCTGCGGTCATGTTCCCAGGCGAAGTCCAGTTCGTCTACCTCGCCGGCGGAGATCCAACGAAGCTCCGCCACGTCGTCCGCCGGCCGCGGCTCGCCTTCTATTCGCACCTTGAAGCCGATGGCGAGTACCCAGTTGCCTTCCTCACCGTATGTGTGCGTCGCCAGCAGCACCGGATTACCCTCAACCTCGGCCTCGACGCCGAGTTCCTCTTGGATCTCACGCCGCAGCCCCTCCACCGGATGTTCCCCGACCTCCAGGAAACCGCCCGGCACGTCTACCTTCCCCTTCTCCGGCTCGATGCCTCGCACCGTCACTAGCGCTTTACCATCCCGTACGATGGCGGCCCCGACCGTCGGCGCAGAGTTCCTGTACCACGACCGGCCGCACTCCGGACACGTCGTCCCGCCGCTCGCCCGCGTCTCGCCGAGCCGCGTCCCGTCCGCCGGACAGTAGCGGAAAGGGTCGGTGGGGGAGAATTCTTTACCGGAGCCGCCGGTCATACACGGTTCCTCACCAGTTCTTCGGCGATGCCGGCGAGCTGGTCCACGGTGCGGACGACCTCCACCCGGCTGCAGACCTGCTCGTAGAGCGGCATATCGCACCCTCCGAGAGCCCAGCCCCATCTGGGTTCCGGCGTGATCCAGATGACCTGTCTGGCGTGGCGCGAGATCTCTTCCAGCGCCTCCGCGTTGGGCGGCTTGCCGTTGTTGCGCCCGTCACCGAGTATTACGACCGTGGTGCGGTGGTTGATCGATGAGAGGTGTTCGCCCACGAATTGCCCAGCCGCCCGCCCGAAGTCGCTGTTCACGTCGGCGTCCAGGACGCGGCCCGAGAAGATCTCCTCGACCGCCCCGTTCATCGTGTTCTCTTCGAATAGCTGTGTTACCTCCGCCATCTCCGCCACGAACACGAACGTCCTGACCTTCGAGAACAGGCTCTGCATCTGGTACACCAGGTGCAGCCAGAACCGACTGAGGTTCCGGGTACTTAGACTAACGTCGCATAACATTGCTACACGTGGACGTTTTTCATGGTGGCGCCGCAGGACGGGGTGGAAGGGGATGCCTTCGTAGCGGATGTTATGGCGCAGGGTGTGGGGGACGCTGATGTGCCCGGTGCGGTCCTGTTTGAGGCGGCGGGTCTTCGCGCCGTGGATCTGGCGGGCTATCCGCCGGATGGCGGCCTCCATCTCCCGTTGCTCGGAGGGTGAGAAGTCGAGCATCTTCTGGAGGGAGCGCCGCCGGAGTTCGGAGTCGTCCTTCTCGCTGTCGAGCTCCTTCTGGCGTTTGACCATCTGCTCGATGAGCTGGGGCAGGCTGCGCAGGATGTCGTCGGACTGGGCTTCGAGTTGGCGGATCAGGTCTTCATCCACGTCCAGCTCGTGCAGGTGGTCTATTAGCTCCCCAAGGTCGGCGGCGGAGACGTCTAGCGGCAGGTCCTGGCCTTCGGAGTGGGGGACCAGATCTCCGGGGTTGAAGATGTTGCGCGCCCGGCGCAGCCGGAGCTGGTGCGTGATGCGCTGCATCGCCTGGTTCAGCGCGCCCGGCTTGCGGTTCAGGATCAACTCCTGCGAGAACATCGACAAGCGCATCCTGTCCGGCTCGCCGTGGAAGTCGCGCGAGGGCCGCATTCGCTCATCATCGAAGAAGCGTCGAAACTCGGTCGATTCCCTATCCTCGTGGCTGTGCTCCTCGGACTCCGGCGCCTCGCCCGCCGCGTCTTCTGCGAACTCCATACGCGCCGGTGGCGGGCCGTGATCGTGGTCGTGGCCCGGCAACTCCAGCTTCGCCGTTCTCCTCTCCGGCTCCGGTCGCAGGCTGAAGAAAAGGTCGAATAGCTTGTCGAAAGCCTCGATGTCGTCGAGGTTCTTGATCAGGGTGGCCCGCAACGTGTCGCGCACGACCTCCCGCTCACCCAACCCCACCCGCTCCAGCGCGCGCAGCGCGTCGATGCTCTCGGCCGGAGAGACTCGCAGCCGATGCCGCCTCAACACCTGCACGAAATCGTTCAGTACCGCTTCCATACCGCTAGTGCGTGTGCTTGTGGGGGCTACGGTGCATCTCGTACATCGCTTCTTCCGGCTTCTCGCCGGTGGGCTCCCGTTGGCCGACGTCTTTGCGCTCGGGGGTCCCTTTGATGTAGGCGAGCACCTTCTCGGCGTCGCGGTCGTACTTGACGATCACGCTGAGGGTCTCTTCGATCAACTCTTTGCTCAGGTTCGGGGCGTTGAGGACGACGAGAGACTGCGCCCAGTCGAGTGTCTCGCCGATGCTCGGGGACTTCCGCAGGTCCAGGGTCCTTATGGATTGGATCATGTCCACCAACTCTTCGGCCAGCTTCTCCCCGATGCCGGGGGCCTTGAGGCGTACGATCTCCAGCTCCACCTCGGGACTCGGGTAGTCTATCTGCAGGTGCAGACAGCGCCGCTTGAGGGCCTCGGAGAGTTCGCGGGTGCGGTTGGAGGTCAGGATGACGACCGGTGGGTGCTCGGCCACCACCGTCCCGATCTCCGGTATGGAGACCTGGTAGTCGGAGAGGAACTCCAGCAAGAACGCCTCGAACTCCTCGTCGGCCCGGTCGATCTCGTCCAGCAGCAGGACCGGCGGCGTCTCCGAGCGGATAGCCTTCAAGATCGGACGCTCCACCAGGAAGTTCTCGGAGAAGAAGATGTCTTCCTGATCCCGCAGGGTCTCGGCGGCCTCGCGCAGCCCCTTCGTCGGCCCGAGGACCTCACCGATCTTCTCGCGCAACACCTGCGTGTACAGGAGCTGCTTGCCGTACTCCCACTCGTAGAGTGCCTTCGCCTCATCCAGTCCCTCGTAGCACTGCAGCCGGATGAGATCCCGGCCCGTCGCTCCCGCCAGGGCCTTCGCCAGCTCGGTTTTGCCCACGCCCGCCGGTCCCTCCACCAGCACCGGCTTTTCCAGCCGGGTCGCCAGGTAGACCACCGTCGCCAGCCCGCGGTCGCAGACGTAGCTCTGTCCGGCGAGACGCTCTCTTACCTCGTCAATGTTCTCAAACACCCCTGCTCCTCTTTAGACGCTACTGGATGGGAGTCTAACGTAAGGCGGGACGGGCAGAAGCGTTGCCCGTCCCGCTCGTTCGGCTCTCCCGAGAGCCTAGCCGCCGGCGGTGCTGCTCTCCATCACCCCGCGTCCTTTTGTGGTGACCGCGCGATGGCCGTTGGACCCGTTGCGATGCATCGGATCGTAGATGCAGTCGCGCAGGAGCTCGAAGGCTGTCTCCACGGTCAGATCCCTGGCGTTGCCCGGTGTGCAGAGGTCCTCCATCATGTGTTCGGCCATCTTCTGGATCTCGTCGTCGTCACTCTGAATAGCGGCGGTAGACTTGCCCTCGTAGTAGCCTTTGCCCATGCGCGTCTTCGGGTACTCTTGCACCCCTCCGAAGTTCGGCGGGATGCCGCAATCCTCGGCGAGCCGAATGACCGCCTCTATGGCCCGGTCGGAGGCTTGGATCGGGTTCATTCCCCGCGTGTCCTCGCCCATCGCCGTCGCGATGTCCGCGTACCGCTCGT
>CALMWA010000076.1 GCA_937873125.1 uncultured Actinomycetes bacterium
ACCAGCGACGCCTTCCCATTCAATCCGAACGAGTCCGTGGACACTGACGGCGATGGCATTGGGAACAATGCCGATCCGGACGACGACAATGACGGTATCCCGGATACGGACGATCCCGAGCCGAAGACGCCGACCAACCCGGCGACGTTGCCGCGGGATCATCCCTATGCGGACCCGGACGAGGACGGGACGCCCAACAAGGATGACCCTGACAACGACGGCGACGGGACGCCAGATACCGAAGATCCTGAGCCCAACAACCCCGAGGTCGGTGCTCCTGACCTCGACAAAGACGGCATCCCGGATAAGTCCGATGGGGACCAGGACGGTGATGATGTACCGGACTGGGAGGACGTAGAGCGACGCACTCAGGCGGTGCCTAACCAGACTCCTGACGGTGATGATGATGGTGTCCCTGACTGGTCAGATCCCTGGCCCGGCAACCCTTACGCTCCGGCTGACCCGACCAAAGACGGCGACTCTGACGATGTTCCCGACTACAAAGATCCGGAGCCTGCACAGCCGAACGTCCCTATGTCTCCCTGGCCGTCTGGATCTCCGGGAGATGTTCCGAACAACCCCGGAGAGCCGAACATTCCTGCCAACCCGACGAACCCGAACCATCCTCCATCGAGCAGCACTCCAGCTGAGCCAACCGATCCGAGTAGCCCTCTCGACCCGAATGCTCCGATCAACCCCTCTGCTCCTGAGAACCCCGGCGAGCCTGGAGGACCACCTGGAGAGGGCGACGGGTGTCCGGTTGCTCGTCAGTCTGCTTTCAAGCTACCGACCATCGAGGTCGCCAGTGTCTTCCCCTTCAACCTGGTGGTCTGGTGCTATGGGGCTGTGGCCTCTCTGCACGAGCCTCCCTCGGCGCCTGAGTGGGAGGTGCCCTTCCTCGGCATCATGAACCTCTCGACGCAGGAGGGCCTCTTTGGTGCTGTGCGAACGGTGCTCACTTCTCTGATCCTCATAGCCCTCGTGATGGGGTGGTACTCCTACATCAAGGGTTCGGAGGCTTGAGTTGAGCCTTGTCCAAGTGATCATCTGCTACATCCGGTGGGCCGTTGCCACGGTCTGGAGCTATGGCGTGGATGCTTTCAAGGCGATGCTCTCGGTGATCGTTGCCGGCATTAATCTCGCCCTGTCCGTACTACCCGAAATGACGCTACCGGAGCCCGATCTGAGCGGTAGCTGGGTTGGGCTCCTCAACTACGTCATCAACATCGGTGTGCTCCTCGATGCTACCGGGCTTCTCATCGGGATGACGCTCCTGTGGAAGCTCTACAAGTGGTTGCTCAAATTCGTTCAGTAAAGGAGTTCTGTTGGGTTCGTTTCTCTCCAATATGGATGCTCACTACATCTTCACTCTGCTGGGGATGCTCGTGCTGATGATCTGCCTGCCCTGGGCTTTGAAAGCTGGCCTGGAGTGGTTCCGTCAGAACATCTGGATGCGCTGATGAGGGTGGACGAGCGGGAATTTCAGCATGAGATGATCCGGCACGAGCTGCGCCGGTCCAAATACTGGCGTGACGGACCCCCGGTGCAGCCTGCGGGGGTGGATGAGCGTCTCCTCGAGGACGTGCGCCGGCGGCACGGTGGCCGTCTTCCGTCTCACTTCGGTAAGTTCGCTCCTCGGTTTGGTGGCCGGCCCGAACCGCCGAAGATCTACGAGGTCGCCGAGCCCTGCCCCTGGAGCCCGAAGCCTATGACCAACACGCTCCAGGCCATCAACATGGTCACCGGTCACCTCGGCGCCGGGAAGAGCTACTACGGCGTTCGCAAGGCAGCGCAGTACGCGGCTGCCGGCAAGTATGTGATGCTCAACTTCGACTTGGTCGGTGACTGGTACGGCGCTATCACCGCCATGACTTACACCAAAAAGGAGAAGGTCGCCGGCTCACCTGGTTTCTATCAGCGGATGCGCTACATCCTGCGGCACGTGTACCGCTTCTACGATCAGTCGCAGCTCTACGACTGGACGCTACCCGGAGATCCCGATAAGGAGGACCGGGGGCTGCTGGTCGTTGACGAAGCCGGCCTCCGGAACAACACCAAGACCTGGAAGAGTCGCCAGGACAAGGCGAAAGCCGAGACCGGCGACGAGCTCGCCGAGCTGGAGTGGTTCGTTCACATGCGAAAGCTCGGCTGGACCTGTCTCATGCTCACCCAGGACTCCGCGATGGTGGATAAGCAAGTCCAGGGCACGACGTCGAACGAGATCCACCTCCGCAACCTTAACAAGGTCAAACTCCCGATTATCGGCAAACCCGTATCCCGGAAACCTTTTTTCATTGCCGTCAACTACTACCACGAGGGGCGCTCCAAGATGATCAACGGCCGCGAGACTTACGGCCTCAAACCCCGTATTGCCAATCTCTACAAGAGCAACTACAAGTTCTCTCGTCGCGTTGGTGACGAGGGACGCGTCCGGCTGATGTACGACTGGGAGCGGGCTACGGAGCTGCAGCCTGTTCCCTACGACCCCGCATGCCCCGTGCTGGCGTAGGATGCGAGCTTTGCGAGCGACGAGCCAGTACGGGGCGGAGGAGTCAGTAGAGGATCGCGCTGTTGCTTCTCTGCCCTCTTCCGAGAGTCCATTAGAGGCTGCGGTGCTTGTAGCACCGCCTGAGACTGTGATGGAGCACAGAAACCCCTCTCACGTGCGCGGGGGATCTCCAGCGTGATCGACACCGTCAAAGTCCAATCCTCCTCCATCTCCGAAGCCCTCGCTCGTGACCTCGAGCATAGGCTCGATGTTAAATCCTCCCTCTCCGGTGTGGACTTCGAGACTGGCGAGCGCTCGGTACTTTACGAGCTGCACTCCGGTCAGGTCCGCGACGAGCGAAACCTCCACGGTGTCAACCTCCGCATTATGCGAACCAGGATCGTGAAGGATCTCGACGCCTTCGCTGTTGGAGCCTCCAGGACGAAGACCGTAGCCTGCAAGCCGTACCTCTGGATGGAGGGTAGTGTCCATAAAGCCATGCTCGGACACAACGTCTTCGGTGGGCCTCTCGAACTCGCTCCCTCGGTGTCGTGGCTCGTCGCTGATGTGTCCCAGAGGCTCGGCCTGGAGCTTCCCCGCTACGATACGTGGGATCTGATGCGTGTGGACTGGGCCGAGACCTATGACCTCGGCTCCTTCGATCACGTCCAGGACTACATCCGCTCTCTCAACTCCTGCCGTTTTCCTCGTCGTGAGCCCCAGCGCTACGGCGACAACTCCCTCGCGTTTCCCGGCCGCACCACGGCCGTCAGGATCTACCACAAAGGCCCTGAGTTCGCCGGAGAGAGCTTTCAGAAGCTTTCTAGAGTCTTCGCAAGGGATGAGCTTCAGCAGCTTGCTCAGATGGCCCACAGGACACTCCGCGTCGAGGTCTCGGTGAAAAGGCCGAAGATAACCGAGTACCACCCACTCACGAGCAAGATCCCGCTCATCCAAACCGACTGGCTCAGAGCAACCCACAACAAGGAGGTAAAGAAAGTGATCCGTGAAGCAGACTCAGATATGACCATAGTACGAGACTCTCAGGGTGTTCTCAGGCGTTTGCAGAGCGTCTATGTGTACGAGAAGGGTGAAAAAAAGGGCCAGGTTCGGGGTAGGCTGGTGCGTTCCCTCTTCTCCACTTGGGTGCAACTGTCAGCGCTTGGTGATAACTCCGTGAAGTCGCAGATGAAGGAATGGTCCTACTACGACCACCGAAGAAAGCTCCTGGATGCCGGCTGCGCCTGGACCGGCTCCGACGTGCGCGTCCTCGACGCCGACCAGCTTCCCGACAGTGACTTCGTACCCGTCTCCAGCGATGTCCGGTGTTCAAGCTCCGAGCACCCGGCGATCACCAGGATGCTCGAAGAGCACCGTATCGTAGCCGCCTAAGAGGAGGAACCAATGACCCGCCGCACCAAGCTCATAGCCGCACTCTTAGCAATCGCTCTCCTGGCCGTCACAGCGTTCCTGCTGTTCCCTGCGCTGTTCCCTGGCCTCGACCCCTCTGAAGAGGTCTCCAAAGGCTCAGACGCCAGAATACGGGCTCAAGATTCATCCTCCGGCACGGGCTCATTAGCGAAATGCACCTACTCGTTCTCCGGTACCGTCAGGACCGTCTACTCTGACGGCCGGGAGCTGTACAAGTTCCAGGGCGGCCATCGGCTGGAGATCGAAGCGAAAAGAGAGGCCGGCGACCGGAGCGCGGTAGCCACCTACTCCGATGGCACTATCCGGCGTGAGACATTCCCCTCTGGGACCACTACGGTGCAGATGGTCAGGTTCAAGCCGTTGAAGACTCGTTGGTTCGAACCTGACGGTTCGCCTCGTCTGGCTCCGGGCGTGGGTGTCTACCCGGAGCTTTGGCCTAAGGTTGCGGAGTTCTTCGGAGATGATGTGCCAAGCGTGAACCCGTGGCTTGAGGACGACTTCCGTACTCCTGCTGATCCTGCGGAGCGCGAGCGGCTCTGGGGTCCGGTTGTTCGAGAGTTTGAGAACGAGATGAACGGGCGTTGTGAGGAGCGCGCTCTTGGCGTTTATATCTGCGAGAAGGATGATGGCTCGATCACTGTCTATGTGTTCGGTGATCAGTCGCATTGGACGGAGTACCCGGATGGTACGAAGCGCTGGTGGTCTCATCCCGATCGTGCGAGCGCGGAGCATCCTTTCGATGAGCCCATGATGCCCGCGCCTCGGACGCTGGAGGAGAGAGAGCGTCAGTTCGGTCCTCGGACGAGCCAGACCGATGATGAGTTCTTCGTCTACGAGGAGTACGCCGATGGCACGAAGTATCGTTACCAGAAGGGTACTGGTAGGATTAGGATCGTGACTCCCGACTATAGCCTCTACGAATGGTCCAACGAGCCACCGTTCTTCCGGTTCAGCTCCACGGCTGTGTCTCTGTGTGATACCGAAGGTCCCTATGACGTGACCTACTGGGCCGACGGCACGAGGAGGGTTCGAGTTTATCCCTCCGACACGACCTACCTGAACTTCAAGGATCGTCAGCCGGTTTGCGAGCAGTGGAGGGATGGCAACGGCGATTCTATGGAGCCCGGCTCTGCGGATCGGTACTCCGAGCCGGCTCTCACTGAACCTATGGACATCTCTCCTCCTGATCGGTGATTAAAGTCGTCTGTCGGTTGGTCCGATTAAGGGTGTATGCCGCCGGCCAGGTACAGCGCCACTTACACCCCTCGTCGGGCCGTTATTGAGGCTTGCTACCTGTTCCGGGATCGCAACCTCGAAGCTCTCCTACGTCGAGATCTCGACTGGCGGGTAGTCCGGCGCCTGGTGATGAGGACCGATCTTCTCCGCACCGGGTGGAGAGGCCGAGCCAACGGAAAGGCCATGAGGCTCACCCGCCAGGGTCTGGAGTACAGAGAGAGTGGACAGGTTAAGGGGTTCACCTGGCTCGACATGCAGGAGATCCTTCAGGGAGATCGCGGCTACAAGCCGTGGTTGGTTTGATACGCCGGCGCAGGTTTGATCCTATCTCCCGAAGTTCGTAACGACTTTGTGCGACCGCGGCCAGCTCGTCGTGCTACAGTTCGCCACTACTTGCTACCAGAAATGGACGTCGACCGCGGCGGGATCCCCTCCGGAACTTCGACGAGCTCCGGATCCTGCAGCTCGCCGGCGCCAGGCGTAGATCAAAGTAGCAAGCAAAAGCCCCGGAAGCTCTCTCCGGGACTTTGTGTATCCGTTGCAGGAAATTTAGAAGAGTGAAGGCTGTATCGGTGTCTCTTCTGCCTCCTGTATTTGTGGTGCTGTCCAGTAGTCCGAGAGGCTACGTACCGCATTGAGATGTAGAGGGTATCCGCACTTTAGATGGCGCGTGATGCCCGGCAGTGGGCTTGTGATCCACTCACCACACCTGGCGCACCAGTACGCGTAGTGGTCTTCGGGATGAGCTGCGTCTTCAAGTTTCACGAATGACACCGTGGTCCTCCTTCCTCCATCGCTTCATCGCCAGCTCGCGGAAGTGGTCCCGTCCGTACATCTCCAGGACCTTCAGCCCTCCACGTCTCCCCCACCTGCTCCAGTCGCCGGCGTGTGCTTCCTGCCGGTGTTGCTTCCAGGACAGTTCGATCTCCGACTCCTTGATCATCTGCTCCAGCATCCCCCGGCTCACGTTCATGTGATCAATTCCGTACTGCCGGCACTCCATCTCGAACGTGTTGAGCGCCTCGGCCAGAGCCTGGCGAGGATCGTTGACCGGGTACGGCTCGTTGCCGGCGTCCTCACTCCAGAAACAGATGTCGTAGAGCCTCAGCAAGCTCTGAGGTATCTGGTGATGCCTCTCCGTCTTCTCGGCCATCACCGCCGGCTCCTTGCCAGCTCATCCAACTGCTCCGCCACACCATTAACCGCGTCCTGCATCGACTGCTGAGCCCTCTGCACCCACTTGATGAAGGCGTCCTGACGAGTCTGTAGCTTCTTCATGTTCGCCAGCAGCTCCCGGTTCTGCTTCTCGATCCTCTCTATCCGCTCTGTAAGTTTCCTCACCTCACGAGCCGCGCCGTCCATTCGCTCCTCGATGGGTCTCTCCGTTGCTCCCCGTGCATCCATCCAGTAGACTCCCTTCGTTATCTCTGAGGGATCGTCGGAGGCTCGGCGGTCCCTCTCCCGTTACACCCCCAGGAGGGGGGCGCGCACAGGCCACGATTCACGGGCACAAAGAGGAATCAAGGTAGAGTGGAGAAAAGTTTTTCCGGCCTGATCTAGCCGAAGAAAAGTTCAGATGAAAAAGTTTTCGGAGCGGCCTTGATGGAACGACTGGCCGTGATACGCTGCCGGCCTATTGCGCACCCTGTCGCTAACCGCGGCGCTTACGATGTCGCAGATCGGCCGGCCTCTCCTGACCGCGAGGAATGAATAGTGTCCCGGCCCTCTTGTAGGCGGAGATCCTGCCCTCGTAGTACCACTGCCGGACACGCCCTGGCGTCACACCCCACACCTCGCCCGCCTCGGCTGTCGTCCAGGTCCTCGGTTCTCTGTCGTTCTCCATCCCCATCACCCGGATCATAGCCGAAAGTGAGAGAATGCAGGCGCGGCGACTCCCGGCTGGACTGACCCTTAATGTTACTGGCCGCTCTCTACGGAGCGTGCCTTGCGGTGATTCGTCGTTCGGTTGGGATCGTCGCCTCCGGGAGCGGCCCGGCGTGACCTCATAGGAGCCTGCCCTCTTCGGAGTGGCTATTTGCAGTATCGTCCGCCCGCCGCCCCGGTCACTGCATACCTGCCGACCTCGAAGGAGGCATTCTGAAAGCTACCGTTACCCTCGGCGTGGACACCCACTCCGATACCCATGCAGCAGCTCTCCTTGATCACTTCGGTCGGCTTCTCGGTACCCTGACCATTGCCGCTACTCCCCTGGGCCATCGACAGCTCCTGGCTTGGGCTCGTTCTCACGGAGATCTCCGCGTAGCTGGAGTCGAAGGAACCGGAAGCTACGGGGCTTCTCTGACTCGCTACCTTCTCTCCCAACATGTAGAAGTCCTCGAAGTCCAGCGGCCGACACGCCAACATCGCCATCGTTATGGAAAGTCCGATACTACGGACGCTGAAGCTGCGGCCCGCTCCGTTCATTCTGGGACACATCTCGGACACCCCAAGCTCACCCACGGCGCCACGGAGATGATTCGACTCCTTCGAGTTGTCCGCCGCTCCGCCATCAAGTCTCGCACCCAGACCACGAACCAGCTCCGCGCCCTCGTCGTCACATCTCCTGACCATATTCGCGCAAGACTCCGTCCTCTCTCCCTCCCCCAGCTGATAGCCACCGCCTCCCGATTTCGGACGGCTTCTCCAGCAGACGTGTCCGCGGCCACCAAATTAGCCCTCAAAACCCTTGCACGCCACTACGTGGTACTCACCGCGGAGATCAAAGTCCTCGACCAGGTCCTCTTCGACCTGCTACAGTCCACGGCTCCCGGTCTCCTGGCTCTTCCCGGCCTCGGTACTGA
>CALMWA010000077.1 GCA_937873125.1 uncultured Actinomycetes bacterium
TCAAAAACCCTTTCGCAAGTCCCGGAGGTTTCGCCTTATGGCAAGAATTCCGCTTATCTATGCGGAACAAAAGAGAGAGCCGACGAGCGGACTCGAACCGCTGACCTGCTCATTACGAGTTGGCTCGGGTACGTTCTGGCTCGTCCCAATGCGTCCGGCAATTCCGCTTATCTATGCGGTTTTGAGCGATCCAGTAGTGCGACTTCGTCCAGCCTGTACCTGCTCGTATCGGCCCGGTTGCGGTACGGTTGCGGTAAGTTTCGCGGTCGAGCGACGCCTGAAAAACTGCGGCGAGTGAGGCTTTGTGAGGGCGTGGCGCGGGCCATTCTAGTCCTGGATGCGGTGTCCCGCTACGTTGCCCTCCCATTCAAAACGCTCTTCCCTCCCACTCCTTGAAACGCAGTTGCATCATGTCCAGGGTACGCTTTATCTCGGCGTTAGGGCTTCGCAGGTCCTGCCGGACGATCTTGCGCGGGCGGTCGTAGATCCACAGCGGATCGTGCGGACACGCTCTCGGTATAGACGTGCTGTTCGTCGGATGCTGCGGTGCGACCTCCAGGCGCCGGGTTCCCACGTGGTGGAGCGCGGTGTTGTAGAGGAGCGGCTCGTGGCGGCGGTAGGGGTCGTGGTGTTCCCACCACCGGGCCGCGGAGTCCCAAGCTCCTTTCAGCCGCTCGCTCACGTCGTTCGGGTCTATGCGGTACATCTGGCCGATGTCGCGCATAGCGTCTTCCCCGGTCAGGCCAGTCACGTTCAGAGACACTGAGAGAGTTCCGCTCTCGTAGAGATCCAGCACGATGAGGTCGCGCCCTCCGCGCCAGTTGCCAGGGTTTCCCTGTGTGAGCCGCAGCCGAGATGCTTCCACCCGCGTGTCTTTGGCCTGACCGTAGTCGAAAAGGGGCGTGTTTCCTTCGTGGGCCAGCCGCTGCACGTCCCTCTGGAAGCTAGGGTTCATGAAGCTGGTTGGGTCCACGACCTCCTCGTCCCGAGGGGTCGTCCACGCGACCTGTGCCCAGACGATGCCCTCCGTTCTGTCCGGCCTCTTGGCGAAGGCGGCACCGAGGCGCTCGCGAGCTCCGCCTTCCGCATTGCCGGCGGCTACCATTGGGCGGCCTTCGCGCAGGGCCTGCTCGACCAACTCCTCAAGTTCCTCGGGCGTACTGAAAGACTTGCGCCAGTGGCCGTCCACATAGTCCTCGACGGAGTGGACAAACTCTTGCTGTCGTGGTTCACGGTTTCCACCCTCCAGGAACACGAAGATGTGTTTCTTCAGCCGAACGGCCTCGCGGTACTCCTCCTCGGTCGCGGAGATTCCGGCGGCAGTCGGGTCTCCGTAACGGGCACCGAGGATCAAGGCTATGCCGTCGCAGCTCGCTACTCCATCGAGACAGGCCGTCCGAGGCGACACTGTTCCTGCCGGGAAGTCCTCCGCGCGCACCGGCTCGCAACCGGAGCGATCGATGGCGCGAGATGCCGCGGCACGGATATCACTGTACCCCGTCATGAGGGAGCTGACGAAGATGCGAGGGCGAGGGTTAGTGTTCATCTTGGATTCGACAGTCCGCCTCTCTACTCTTCTCTATACTGGTTAACCTCTCCGGAGCCATTCCACGCGGTTCGTCCATTCCTCCTGCACGGTGTCCGCAAGCGTCTTCTCCACACCCGAGATGAGGACTCCGAAGGCCTCGTTCCTCACGCTGGAGGGCACTAGGATCACTCCAGCGTGCGAGCGGCTCTCGCCGGCCCACTCCCTCAGAAGGGGCTCGAAGTCTCTGATGTTGGCGGTCACCAGCACGCGGCCTTCGGCGGCGGCCAACTCCAGAACCTCAGGGTCGGAGAGCCCTTCGAGCTCTATCTCGGAGTCGAGGGCTCGTACATCGTGATCGTCCTCGATAAGAGCCTTGCCCACTGTCCGACCGGAGATGTGGGCATCTAGCAGGATCCTCACCCGCGCCCGGCGAGACGGTAGGGCTGCACTCTAGCCGTGCGCCGGCGGTACGACGGCCGGGTATAGTTCATGCCACTCCTCCGGCGTGCGGGCGTTTTCTTCAAGCGCCTCGTCGATCTCACGTGGGTACGCCTCACGGTAGGCAAGCGCGAGGTCTAGCTGGCGCTCCGAGACGTTGTGCTCGGAGAGCAGCCTCTCTCTACCCTTGCCCTCGTAGAGTTCGATGACCTCCCAGACGTCCAACCCCGTGCCGATCACCCACGCTCGCCTTGAGTGTTCGGCTCCCCGGAAACCGATCCCAGGGAAGCGACGGGTCCGAATGGACTCCTCCGCCAGGACTTCCAGCAGCGCGCTCTTGGGCAGCTTCGTGCGCCGGTTCTCGCGCTCCAGCCAGCCCCCCACCTCATCGGAGAGCCTTATGGTGAACGGCTTGGACTTGGGCATCGCCAACCTCCGTATCGCAATACACCAACTATTGTATTACACAGAATACAAGGGCACATTGCAGGTTTTGTGAGTCGGATGAGTCTCAAGATGCTGGCTCCTCCCCCTGCGTTCCTCCGATAGGGCACGAAGATCTTACGAGGCCGACGACTGGCTCCCTCTCCGCCTCAGCTTTCCGCGCGCCCTTTCGAGGCCGGCTGAGGCGGCTGCCGCGGCACCGGAGCTTTCGGCTCGTTCCAGCGCCTTCCCGTAGGCTTCCACGGCTTCTTCGGCGCGGTCGAGGCTGGAGAGCGTCCTGGCTATTCCCCGTAGGGCGTAGGGATTGTTGGGTTCTCGTGAGAGTATCTCTTCGTAGAGCGTCAGCGCCACCGAGTGACGGCGTTTGTCTTCGTGTACCGCTGCCAGACCCACCTTCGCAGCGGTGCTGTCGTGGCGCGCGAGGATCCACTCGTACAGTCTCTGCGCCTTGTAGTGCTGGCCGCTCCTCCTGAAGACTCGGGCCAGTCTGACAGGTACTTCGAACAGGCCGGATGGGGGCTTCTGTCCCTGACGTAGTTTGCGCCTGGGATCCAGGGCGTACGCCTTCTTAAAGGCCGCGACGGCTAGAGGATAGCTTTCGGGACCGACCTCGCTGGCGGCTATGCCCATCGCGCGGGCTTCTTCGAAGCTGGTCAGGGTTTCCAGACGGTGCAAGTTCGCGGCGTCTGCCAGAGCCCTTTTGATCCGCCCTCGGTCCAGCGCCGCTTTCCTACGCTTCCTCTCCAGGAGAGCGTTCCATTCGCGCTCTATCCGCGCGAGGGCCTCCTGTACGAGCTTGCTCGCGGGGTAGATCTCGAGCGCCCGCTGATAATCTTCCTTCGCGGCAGTGTAATCGTCCTGCTCGAAGTAGCATCGGGCGCGGCGAGTCAGTGCGGCGAGGTTGTCCGGGTCCAGTTCGAGGATTTGGCTGTTGATCCGAGTAGCATCTGGTCCCCAGTCGCCTTTCTTTCCCAGGCGCCTTGCCTCTCGCGTGAGGGTTTCGAGTGGTGAATTGTTCTCTTCCGTATATGGACGACGTTTACGAAACCTCTTCGATGTCATGGCTCACCCGGTACTCACGGCCCAGATGTCGTGCTCTTCGCGGGCCTCGCCGTTGGTCCGCGAGAAGTGCAGGGCCTGGCGCTGGCCGCTGGAGGCGGAGCCGGCAGGCGTTATCGTCTGGATCTCGAAGCCGGAGCCTTCGAGGGACATCTGGATTATGGAGAGCGGGTCGGCCTTTCTGTCGTTGATGCCGCCGAAGCGGACGACCAGGCGCGCTCCTGGCGCGCTGATCTTGCCGACGTTACGCCACACCTGCCTGAGATCCGAGGCGAAGGCCTCCGGGCTCGAATGCAGTATCTGCCCCTCGGCTGAGTACTCGACGACCGAGGGACCGCCCAGGAACCAGCGTCTCAGCCATTGGTCGGGCAGGTAGGTGCGTAGCCCGTAGTATGGGGGCGAGGTGATGATCCAAGCGGCCTTCCGTCCTCCCGCGGCCCGCGCGAATACGTTCTTGCGGCTGTCACCATGGATGACCTTACCGGAAGCGGGCGTCTCGTCTGAGTAGTAGCGTTCGGCGCGCTCGCGGACTATCTCCAGCACGTCGACCGGCTCGGGAGCCAGGCTGTGCTTTTTCCAGTACCCGACGGCGTAACGTGGCTTGGGCGCGTAGGTCCTCTGGGACTGGTTGGAGAAGTGGGACGGACGGGATTTCCGGCGCGGACCGTGCAGCGCCCCCAAGAGGATGGCCCGCAACGCCCTGCGAGAGTCGGACCCGCAGTTTGCGAGGAGGCCTTCGCGCAACCGGCACAGGACCTGGAGTACGTCGCCGTAGAAGGCCCAGCGCCAGAACTCGCTGTTGGGAATCTCAGACGGCTCGGGTACGTCGCGCAGTATCCGACGCGCGGCGGCGACGATGCGATGGGGTGTGGAGTTTGCGAGCTTGGCCTGGGAGAGGGCCACGGCCACGGGGCTGCTGTCCACGCCGATCGAGGGCAGGGCGAGCGTGCGAGCTGCGTAGTTGGTGGTGCCCCGGCCGCAGAATGGGTCCACGACCAACTGGCCGGGTTCGGCATCGCGAAGGACCCCGAGCGGGAATTCCAGAGGGAACATCGTGAAGTATGGGCAGATGGCGTTGAGTCGCCCCTTTGCCTTCATCCGTGTTCTGGATCTCCGCCGACTCTCACGTATCTGGTGTTCCTCTGCTCGTTTCGGTAGGAGTGCCAGGCCTTGTCCTGGGGACCGAATATTTCGTTGAGGGCTTTGGACACGAGATCATACGCGAGTTGATCCCGGTCTTCCATCGTCTCCGGCAGTCTGTCCCTTAGAAAGGCTTTGATAGCTCCGTAGGCGACCCCGTCGTTTTCGATGCGCTGCATGAGATCTTTGTCCACCTTCAAAGCCTGAATGGCGTTTCTCTCGAAGGTCTCCTTGACGTCCGGCTTTTCAGCGGGTTCGTCATCCGGGAACAGCTCGTCGAGCTCGAAGTCTTCGGAGTCGGAGAACGGGGCCGTCCGGGGGATCCGCGCTGGCGCCCTTCCGTTGCCGGAAGATTTTCTTTCCGGCGTGGCGCTTTCGGGCATCGCCTCCTGAAGCTGCTGGTCGAACTCGCGCTTCATCTCCGCGGCGAAGGTCGGGACGGCCGCCCTGTCGTAGTTCTCGTCGAGGCGACGGTACATTTGCTCGAACGAGAGAGCGCGTATGGCTACGGGGTAGGGCTTGCCGCCGACGGAGCTCCAATAGACGCCCTGACCGGGGATCGGCTCGTTCAGCAGGGCGCTCAAGAGGTCCTCGCTGAAGTGGGCGTTGGCCTTGCGGACGTTGGTCAGGTCCGTCGAAGAGAGTAGGTGGAAGATAAACCAGTTATCGCCCTGGCTGAGGATGTCGTTGGGGATGGAACCGGGCTGCTGGGTGATCAGAAGCGCGCCGAGATCGTACTTGCGGCCCTCTTTGACCCACGCGATGTACGGCTCGGCGGCGGTGGCGCGCTCGTTGAGGACGGATTGAGCCTCCTCAACGACGGCTATGGTGGGGATGGTCTTCGGGTCCTTGGCGGTGAACTCCTCCTGGTTGCGGTCGAAGATCTTGCGCAGGATGAGGCCGCTGAGGATGAGGGACTGCCCCTCACGCATCCGGGAGACATCTATGACGCATAGCTTGCCTTTAGAGAGAGCGTGCAGCAGCTTGTCCATGAGTTGGCTGGTCTTATCGTGGACGCTGCGGACGATTCTTGTCATGTTCGAGCGGGCGGCGAGGGCTTCCATCTCCTGGTTGTCGGTGAGGTGCAGTATGCGATAGAAATGCGCCGGGTCTGTTTGGTTGCCAGTCGCATCCACAAGATTGACGAGCTCTTCCCATCCGCTCTGGCTTAGTCCTCTAAGTTTATGAACGTTTTGCTGATTTTGACGCTCGGGGGAAAGAGCGATGCTGATGACATCGGAGGGGTTCAGCCTACGGATGTCGAGCTTGATGCCGTCGGCGACGAAAGACTGGTAGAAGTCGCTCGGGCCTTCCCGGTCGGTGAAGACCACGATCTTGTCCTGGAGCTCGGGGACGTCGCACAGGCCGGGGCGTCCTTTATCGTCCGGCCAGAAGTACTCGCCATCGGGGTCGAATATGATGGTGCCGACAGGAACCCGCTTGCCGCCACGCTTCTCGACCGTTGGGGTCTGGGCGTAGAGCTTGCTGAAGAGCAGCTTGTTCAGGTTGGACTTGCCGAACCCGGCCCGCGCGAAGATGAACGAGCGGCGGGAGACGAGGCTCTCGATGGGGAACTTGACGAGGACTTCGGGTTCCTTTGTCTGCATCCAGTCTTCGGCGGCCAGCTTGTCCGAGCCGCTCGCGTAGACGTACTCGCCGAGGGCGAAGTGGCCCAGCTCCGCGCCCTTCTCGTTGTGGCCGGCGATCTCACGCAGAACGTCACTCGAAGGCAGGGCTACCGCGCTCCCGACGTGCGGCAGGCGGCGGTGGGAGGCGACGAACCGCGGTTTGCCGTCCGCGCCGTTTCTGAGCACGCCCAGAACCCTGATGTTCACCCGATACTTGAGATATTGCTCGCGCAGGTCCTCCGGGACCGCACGCCCCTCTCGCACGGCCCGAAGGTTGAATTCCTCGCCGGAGCCGAAGGAGAGCTTGCCATCGGAGGAGAAGGAGGCGATCCTGCCGAGCACCGCCTCGTCGGGGGTTTCGAGTTGGACCAGGAGGAACTGCCCGTGCATGGGGATGCTCTGGAAGTCGTTGCGGTATGGAAGCACCAGGTCCGCGTGGAACTCCATCCCACCCTCGCGGAAGCCGCGGAAAATGCCTACAATCTGCTCGCTCGGGAAAAGCTCCATATCCCGTAGTTCCTTTCTCCTAGTATCTTCGCTGGGCCACGTCGCTGTCCTGCAGGCGGAAGGTATCCAGGGCCTGAGCGTCCTTGCCCAAGACCACGCGCAGCCCGTCGAAGACCTGGTCCTGGAGAATGTCGAAGTCGAAGTCCACGAGGGCCGCGTTCTCGTGGGCCTTCTGGAGACACTGAGGGTAGAAGGGAATCGGGAAGCCGCCCGTGGCATCGGCGAGCATGAACCCGATTATCTGCTGCGCCTGACCGGTCTGCGGCAGGAAGATGTCCACGGGCCAGATGGGGTCTCGGGGTCCGGGGCCGAACTTTACGAAGAACATCTTGCCCCCGACATATTTGTTGGCCTCCCCACCCTCGGCGGTTCGTTCGTCGCCACGCGCGTACTCCGCCCATTCGTAGGCTTTCTCTTCTATCTCACGCGGAATCTCGACGTA
>CALMWA010000078.1 GCA_937873125.1 uncultured Actinomycetes bacterium
GGCGCGCCCAGGGAAGGCTCGACCTGTCGCACGAACCAGCCACGTGGACGTAGCGGACGTCAACGCGCAATCGGCCCGAATCTTGCACAATGGTGGAGGTTCCCGCGCATATTGCGCGACGACGCACCGCGCATCTGGAGGCGGGCGGCGGAGACTCGGCCGAGTTGATCAGCACGTACGGAGACAGGATCAAGTATGTGCACCTCAAGGACTACGCGGACGGAGACTTCCTGCCTCTCGGACAGGGCAGCCTCGATTTCGACCGGATCATGGGCGCTCTAGAGAGCATCGGTTACGACGGTTGGATCGCCGTCGAGCTGGACGCCTACGAAGGAGATCCCAAGGAAGCCGCCAAGATCAGCAGGAGGTTCCTCAACGGAGTCACGAACTAGAGAGCGGACGAACGCTCACATAGAGCAAGAAAGCAATCAACGCGTAAAGAGTACTCGCATGAAGGAGAAGAAAGTGAACAAGGGCAAGGGATACATAGCCTGGGTGATGATCATGGCTATCGGGATGATGCTGGCGGCGTGCAGCGGTTCGGGCTCCGGGGGGAGTGGCGAGGGCGAGCAGTTGCCAAAGGCGCAAAAGGCGCTGAAGGATCTGGAGGGGAAAGTCCTCAGCACTGGCCCCTACGGTGAGAAGCCGACTCCGGCCGAGGAGATAAAGCTGACCGATGACGAACTCAAAGAGATCAAGGGCATGAACGCCACCGCGGCCATCGTGATGCACTACGGCGGAGACGACTGGAGCCGCGCCCAGATCAACGCTCTCAAGACCCGCTTCGAGGAGATGGGCATCGAGGTTATCGCCACCACAGACGCGGACTTCGACCCCGGCAAGCAGGTCTCGGACATCGAGACCGTGCTCGCCAAGAAGCCAGACATCATTATCTCCATCCCCACCGACCCGGTCGCGACCGCCGACGCTTACAGGAAGGCTTCGGAGCAGGGCGTGGAACTGGTATTCATGGACAACGTCCCGGACGGTTTCAAGCAGGGCAAGGACTACACCAGCGTGGTGTCGGCGGATAACTACGGCAATGGCGTTGCCGCCGCGCACCTCATGGCCTCGAACATCGGTGGCGAGGGCAAGGTCGGCGCCATCTTCCACGCGGCGGACTTCTTCGTTACGCAGCAGCGCTACGAGGCCTTCAAGAAGACCATAAAGGAGGATTACCCGGACATCGAGATCGTCGCGGACCAGGGCATCGGCGGCCCGGACTTCGCGGGCCAGGCCGAGGAGGCCGCCTCCGCGATGCTGACGAAGAACGCGGACCTCGACGGCATCTGGGCCGTGTGGGACGTACCGGCCGAGGGTGTTCTCGCCGCCGCCCGCCAAGCCGGCCGCAACGACCTGACCGTCACCACGATAGACCTGGGAACCACCATGGCTATAGAGCTGGCCTCCGGCGGTATCGTCAAGGGGCTCGGTTCCCAGCGGCCCTACGGCCAGGGCGTCGCCGAGGCCAACCTGGCCGGCTACGCACTGCTGGACAAGAAGGCGCCCCCCTACGTGGCGCTTCCCGCCCTGCCCGTGACCGGCGAGAACGTGATGGAAGCCTGGAAAGAAGTCTACAACCAGGAGCCGCCGAAGCAGGTCAAGGAAGCCGCCGCCGAATAGGCTGGGACGAGGGGGCGGCAGATAATCTTTGCCGCCCCGCATTACATCGCTGAACAAAGGAAAGTTTATGACGGTAAGTCAAGAAGAACTGGCGGTAGAGCTCAAGGGCATCGTCAAGTCGTTCGGCGGCAACGCGGTGCTGCACGGCGTGGACTTCGAGCTTCGTAAGGGCGAGGTTCATGCGCTCATGGGCGGCAACGGCGCGGGCAAGTCCACTTTGATGAAGATCCTGGAGGGCGTCCACGCGCCGGGTGGGGGAGAGGTGAAGGTCAACGGCGAGCCCGTCGAGATCCGGAGCCCCCAGGAGGCGCAGGAGAATGGGATCGCGATGATCTTCCAGGAGTTCAGCCTGGTCCCGACCCTCAGCGTGGCGGAGAACATCTTTCTGAACAGTGAGCCTCGGGGTAAGGGGGGGCTCCTGAACGATCAGGAGAGTCGCCGCCGCACCCGCGAGATCTTCGCCGAGATGGGCGAGAGCATAGACCCCGGCGCCATCGTGGGCAACCTGGCCACCGGGTACTGGCAGCTAACCGAGATCGCCAAGGCACTCTCCAGAGAGGCCCAGATCCTCATCATGGACGAGCCAACCTCCTCGCTCACTAAAACCGAGTCAGAGGCGCTGTTCGGCCTCATCAAGAAGTTCAAGGAGAGCGGCATCTCCATCGTCTACATCTCCCACCGGATGGAGGAGGTCTTCCAGGTCGCCGACCGGGTGACGGTGCTGCGCAACGGCCGGAACGTCATCACCGACGACGTCGCCAGCCTGACGCTAGAGGAGGTCATAGACCACATCGTCGGCGAGAAGATGGAGGGGGCCTTCGAGTGGCAGGAGCGGCGGGTGGATCGGACGGAGGCGCCTCTGCTGGAGGTCAAGAACCTTACCGCCGCCGGCCGGTTCCGGGACGTGAGCTTTAGCCTGTATCCGGGCGAGATCCTCGGCCTCGCCGGCCTCATGGGGAGTGGCCGGACGGAGATAGCCCGCGCCCTGTTCGGTATAGACAAGGTGGATAGCGGCGAGATCCTGGTGCGCGGACGTCCGGTGAATATCCGCGGCGTACGGGATGCGATGGACGCGGGGATCTCCCTGATCCCCGAGGACCGTCGCTTGCAGGGGCTGGTCCTGGACCACTCCATCAAGGACAACCTGCTCCTGCCGCTGCTACAGGGCTTGCAG
>CALMWA010000079.1 GCA_937873125.1 uncultured Actinomycetes bacterium
ATGTCGCTCGACTGCCATTGCCGCTGTCGGCCGCGTGCAGCCGCCCGAGTGACGTCCCCGGTCGGGCGCGGGCGCGAGCACCCCGCCGAGGGCCAGTCGCTGCTGCTGCCCACCCGATAGCCGGTTCGAGCGCCGCCGCTCGAGGCCCGTGAGCCCGACCTCGGCGATGACCTGCGGCACCCGTGCCCGCATCGCCGCCACCGGCCACGCCCGGTTCTCCAGGCCGAACGCGACCTCGTCCTCCACCCGCTCCATGACGAGCTGGCTGCCCGGATCCTGGAACACGATCCCGACCCGCGACGCCAGCACGGCCGGTGGCAGCGCCCGGGTCTCCGTGCCGTCGACGGACAGCGAACCCGTCATGTCGGCCCGGATCTCGCGCGGCACGAGGCCCGCGACGGCCAGCCCGAACGTGCTCTTGCCGCTCCCCGACGGCCCGATCACCAGCAGGCAGGCGCCCGCCGGCACGCGAACCGAGACGCCCGCGATCGCGGGCCGCGCGCCACCGCGATACGTGACCGAGAGGTCGTCCGCGACGACCTCGACCGGGCCGGTCAGTCCGGGAAGCCTTCGAGCACGCCCGACCGCCGCAGCGAGCGCACGAGCGCCACGGATGCCAGCGGCAGCAAGGTGAGGCCGGAGACCGCCATCGCGATCGCGATCACGACCAGAACGTCCACCGCAGACGCGCTGTACCAGACCACGACGTCGTGCACGAAGGCCGCCGCAGAACTCGCAAGACCGGCCAGCGCGAGTACCGGGAACGACCAGACGCGATAGAGCGTGAAGGCGAACACGAGCTCGGCCGCGGCCCCCTGGACGCCGACGCGGTGCGGGCTGTTGGTCGCCCGCCCACCCAGAGCCGAAAGGACCCGCCGGGCAGCCCGACCGCCGCGACGTCGGCGCCGAGAGCCCCCACGTCCCCGCGGCCGTCGTCCACCGCGAAGAGGAAGCGGCCGGAGAGCTCGCCGAGGCCCGGGCTCGAGCACAGCAGGCGGTCGAGGGCGACCACCACGGCGTCGGCGTCGGCGTGGCCTCGTCCGTCGACGCCGGCGAGCGGGGAGGCGACGATGTTGCGCACGCGGTCGCGGGCCGGGGAGGGCAGCAGGCCGGCGGCCCAGAGCCGGTCGGCCAAACCGAGCCCGGCGTCCGGCGCCAGCCCGCGCAGCTGGACGTTGCCGCGCGAGGTCAGGTGCAGACTGGCGTCGCCCAGCTCGACGCACGCCGTGACCAGCTGCTCCAGACCGGATGCCGTCAGGCGGCCACCGGGGAGGCGGACCCGCGCCAGGTGCCCGTCGGCTGCCGGGTGCAGCCGCAGCGCGCCCGGGCAGCGGTCACCGCCGGGGCCGCGGGACGGCGAAGGACGAGGCGCGGGCGGCACCGGCGCAGCATACCCACCTTGCGTCGGGCCCTGCGGCTGCCGTTATGCTCGGCTCCGGTGCCCAGCAGGGCGCCACTCCGCCTGGAGAGGGCACGGGGGAGGAAGCCGGTTGAAGTCCGGCACGGTCCCGCCACTGTGACCGCGGCGCGCGCCGCGGAAGTCAGGAACTCCCGCTCTCTTCACTCACTTGGGGCGCGGACACCCCAGGAAGAGGTACAGCGTGACGTTGGCGTTGCTGTCGACCTCGGACACCGACCTGCGCAGCGCCCGGTCCGTCGCCGGACCCGTGAGCTGGCGCTACGCCAACCCGGCCCGGCTGTCCCTGGAGGAGCTGCCGGCCCTGCTCGAGGGCACCGACCTCGTCGTCGTGCGGCTCCTGGGAGGCCAGCGGGCATGGCCGGACGGTCTCGACGTGCTGCTCGCCGGCCCCCGGCCGGTGGTGGTCCTCACCGGCGAGCAGGCGCCGGACGCGGAGCTGATGGGCCTGTCCACCGTCTCGGCGGGGATCGCGGCCCAGGCCCACGCCTATCTCGCCCACGGCGGGCCGGCCAACCTCGACCAGCTCGCCCGCTTCCTGTCCGACACGGTCCTGCTGACCGGTGAGGGCTTCGAGCCTCCGGCGCCGGTGCCGTCCTGGGGGCGGCTCGCCCGGCCCGGGGCCGGGGTGGACGAAGGCGCCCCCGCCGTCGCGGTGCTCTACTACCGGGCCCACCACGTGTGCGGGAACACCGCGTTCGTCACCGCGCTCTGCGACGCGATCGTGAGTGCCGGGGGGCGACCCGTGCCACTGTGGTGCGCGTCGCTGCGCGCCGCGGAGCAGGAGCTGCTCACCGCGCTCGAGGAGGCCGATGCCGTCGTCACCACGGTGCTCGCCGCCGGGGGCACCACGCCCGCGGCCGCCCAGGCCGGAGGGGACGAGGATGCCTGGGACGCGGGGGCGCTCGCCCTGCTGGACCGCCCCGTCCTGCAGGCCCTCTGCCTCACGGGCAGCCGCGACGCGTGGCTGGCCAGCGACGAGGGCCTGAGCCCCCTCGACGCAGCGACGCAGGTGGCGGTGCCGGAGTTCGACGGTCGGATCATCACGGTCCCCTTCTCCTTCAAGGAGATCGATGCGGACGGCCTGCCGGCCTACGTGCCCGACCCGGAGCGCGCCGCTCGGGTCGCCGGGCTCGCCGTGGCGCATGCTCGCCTGCGCCACGTGCCTCCCTCCCGGCACCGGCTGGCTCTCGTGCTGTCGGCCTATCCCACCAAGCACGCGCGGATCGGCAACGCCGTCGGTCTCGACACGTCCGCCAGCGCCGTCGCGCTGCTCGGCCTGCTCAGGGACGAGGGCTGGGACCTCGGGCCCGCGAGCGGGCCCGGGTCGCTTCCGGGGCTGGCCAGCGGCCACGGCGACGACCTCATCCGGGCCCTCATCGACGCTGGCGGCTACGACGAGAGCTGGCTCACCGAGGGGCAGCTGCAGGCGGCCCCGGTGCGCATCCCCGCCGCCGACTACCGGCGCTGGTATGCCGCCCTGCCCGCCGCCCTGCGCGCGAGCGTCGAGGAGCACTGGGGACCGGCTCCCGGGGAGCTGTTCGTGGACCGCAGCAGCAACCCCGAGGGTGACATCGTGCTCGCCGCGCTGCGCGCCGGCAACGTGCTCGTCCTCGTCCAGCCGCCCCGCGGCTTCGGGGAGAACCCCATCGCCATCTACCACGACCCCGATCTGCCCCCGTCGCACCACTACCTGGCGGCATACCGCTGGATCGCGGCGCCGCAGCAGGAGGGCGGCTTCGGCGCGCACGCCGTGGTGCACCTCGGCAAGCACGGCAACCTCGAGTGGCTCCCCGGCAAGAATGCCGGCCTGTCGGCCAGCTGCGGCCCCGACGCCGCCCTCGGGGACCTGCCGCTCGTCTACCCGTTCCTCGTCAACGACCCGGGCGAGGGCACCCAGGCCAAGCGCCGCGCTCATGCCGTGCTCGTCGACCACCTCGTCCCCCCGATGGCGCGGGCCGAGAGCTATGGCGACATCGCCCGGCTGGAGCAGCTGCTCGACGAGCACGCGAGCGTCGCCGCCCTCGACCCCGCCAAGCTGCCAGCCGTGCGGGCGCGCATCTGGACCCTGCTGCAGGCCGCCCAGCTGGACCGGGACCTCGACCTCGACGGCCGCCCGGACGACGAGCGCTTCGACGAGCTCATCATGCGCGTCGACGGCTGGCTGTGCGAGATCAAGGACGCGCAGATCCGCGACGGCCTGCACGTGCTCGGCCAGGCCCCTCGCGGCGCAGCCCGGGTCGACCTCGTGCTGGCCATGCTGCGCGCCCGGCAGATCTTCGGCGGCTCCAGCCACGTGACGGGGCTGCGCGAGGCACTCGGCCTCGACGAGTCCGCCCGCGACCGGTCCGCGTCGGACCGCGCGGAGGCCCAGGCCCGCGAGCTGGTGGAGGCCCTGGATGCCGGTGGGTGGTCCAGCGGCGCGGTGGACAAGGCCGTGAGCCTCGTGGCGCCCGAGCACGCCGACGCCGTGCGCGCGGTGCTGCACTTCGCGGTGACCGAGGTGGTCCCGCGGCTCGAGGCCACCGGGCAGGAGCTCACCAACACCGTGCACGCCCTGCGCGGCGGCTTCGTCCCCGCCGGTCCGTCCGGCTCCCCCCTGCGGGGCCTGGTGAGCGTCCTGCCCACGGGGCGCAACTTCTACTCCGTCGACCCCAAGGCGATCCCCAGCCAGCTCGCCTGGGAGACCGGCCAGCTGCTCGCCGACTCGCTGCTCGAGCGGCATCGCGCCGACACGGGCGGCTGGCCCCGGTCGGTCGGTCTTTCGCTGTGGGGCACCTCGGCCATGCGCACGGCGGGCGACGACATCGCGGAGGCGCTGGCCCTGCTCGGGGTGCGGCCGGTGTGGGACGAGGCGTCGCGCCGGGTGACCGGCCTCGAGCCGCTCGAGCTGGCCGAGCTCGGCCGCCCCCGGGTCGACGTCACCCTGCGCATCTCGGGCTTCTTCCGCGACGCCTTCCCCCACGCCGTGGCGCTGCTCGACGACGCGGTCCGCCTTGCCGCCGGCCTCCCGGAGGACCCGGCGGACAACTACGTGAGGGCGCACGTGCAGGCCGACCTCGCGGCGCACGGCGACGAGCGGCGAGCCACGACCCGCATCTTCGGCTCGCGGCCCGGCACCTACGGCGCGGGCCTGCTGCAGCTGATCGACTCGCGCGACTGGCGCACCGACGCCGACCTCGCCGAGGTCTACACCGTCTGGGGTGGTTACGCCTACGGCCGCGACCTCGACGGGTGCCCGGCCCGCGAGCAGATGGAGGCGGCATACCGGCGCATCGCCGTCGCGGCCAAGAACACCGACACGCGCGAGCACGACATCGCCGACTCCGACGACTACTTCCAGTACCACGGCGGCATGGTCGCCACCATCCGGGCCCTGACGGGCCGCTCGCCGGTGGCCTACATCGGCGACAGCACCCGCCCGGAGGCGGTGCGCACGCGCACTCTGCACGAGGAGACGTCACGGGTCTTCCGGGCGCGGGTCGTCAACCCGCGCTGGATGGCGGCCATGCGCCGACACGGATACAAGGGCGCGTTCGAGATGGCTGCGACCGTGGACTACCTCTTCGGCTACGACGCGACGACGGGCGTCGTCGACGACTGGATGTACGAGCGGCTCACGGAGGAGTACGTCCTCGACGCGACGAACCGGCAGTTCCTGGAGCAGGAGAACCCCTGGGCCTTGCACGGCATGGTCGAGCGGCTGCTCGAGGCGACCTCCCGAGGGCTGTGGGCGGCGCCGGACCCGCAGCTCGTGACGGAGCTGCAGCGGCTCTACCTCCAGACCGAGGGCACGCTCGAGGGGCGCGCATGACGTCGCACGGCACCCAGGAGTACCCGTTCAGCGGCGTCGTCGGCATGGACGACCTCGCCCTCGCGCTGTGCCTCGCGGTCGTGTCGCCCGCCATCGGCGGCGTGAAGCTCTCCCGGCTGACGCCGGAGCTGCTTCAGGACCTCTACGACGCCAAGATAGCCGCCGGGCTCAAGCCCGCTACCGTGCGGCTCATCCATGCCGTCCTCTACAACGCCCTGGAGCACGCCCACAGGCGCCGTCACGTCGCGGAGAACGCCGCAGCAAGGACCACCCCGCCCGTTCCCCGCCAGGGCGAGATGAGGCCGCTCAACGCCCAGCAGGTGAGGACCCTGCTCCAGAGAGCCCGCGAGACAGAGGACCGCCTCGAAGCCCTCCTGGTGCTCGCCGCGACCGCCGGCTTGCGGATAGGCGAGCTGATGGCGCTCCGCTGGGACGACCTCGACGGGGATACTCTCCGCGTCGCGCGCACCCTCTCCCGCGCAAAGAGCGGGCCGCGCTACACCACGCCGAAGAACGGTCACGGCAGGTCCGTGGTGCTCACCGACCGCGCCATCGAGGCCCTCAAGCGCCACAGGGTGTGCCAGAACGCCGAACGCCTCAAGGCCGGCGCCTCATGGACCAACGAGGATCTCATCTTCTGCAACCCCACGGGCGCGCCCCTCAATCGCAACAAGGTGGACGAGGCGCACCTGCAACCGCTCCTGAAGCAGGCGGCTCTCCCCCGCATCACACCCCACGACCTGCGCCATACCTGCGCCACGCTGCTCCTCTCGCGCGGCGTCCACCCTAAGTTCGTCCAGGAGCTGCTGGGGCATTCGAGCGTCGCCATGACCATAGACCGCTACTCGCACTGGATTCCCAGCATGGGCGACCAGACCGCCCGCGCGATGGAGGCCGCGCTAGGATAGGCGCCCTTCAGCACGCCTTCGGCTTCGGCGCACTGCTGCCGCATTGCTGCCACGGGACCGGAACGCCGCGCCCGGTCCCTGTGTTTTACCTGCAAATACGCAGGTTTCTATGCGTGTCATGCAGGGCTCTACAGAACCCGGTATTGTACCGAAGCGGAATCGGCCGATCTCTTGGCTACCCGAAGTTGCGGCGATGGAAGGGTGCGATGATAGACGAGTCAATATTCAAGGCGTACGACATCCGCGGCTTGTACCCGGACACACTGGATGAGGACGTAGCAAAGGACATCGGACGCGCCTTCGTGACCCATCTCGGCCTCTCAGGTACGCGGGTCATTGTCGCCCGCGACATGCGGCTCTCCGGGGAGGCCCTGGAGCGGGCGTTCATCGAGGGCGTAACCGAGGCCGGAGCGGACGTGCTAGACCTCGGCCTCGTCTCGACGGACGCGCTGTACTTCGCGGTCGGGCATCTGGAAGAGTCCGGCGGCGCCATGATCACCGCCTCCCACAACCCCAAGCAGTACAACGGGTTCAAGCTCTGCCGGGAGAACGCCATTGCCCTCTCCGGCGAGCACGGGATCGGCCAGATCCGGGATCTCATCTCTTCCGGTAAGCTCCCTGCACCCGCGGAACATCCGGGCTCGGTCGAGCAGAGCGACATCGCCGGAGATTACGCCAAACATTGCCTCGGGTTCATAGACACGGACGGCCTGCGCCGGTTGAAGATCGTGGTGGACGCCGGAAACGGTATGGCGGGCAAGATGCTCCCACCCATTTTCGAGGAGCTGCCGTTCGAGGTAGTCCCGATGTACTTCGAGCCCGACGGCTCCTTCCCCAATCATCCACCGAACCCGATCGAACCGGAGAACATGCGAGAGCTACAGGAGCGCGTGGTCGCAGAGGGCGCGGACTTCGGGGTCGCCTTCGACGGAGACGCCGACCGCTGCTTCGTCGTCGACGAGAAGGGAGTTACCATCTCCGGCGACTTGTTGGCTACCCTGGTCGCCAAGGGCGTCCTGGAAAAGGAGCCCGGTGCCACGATCCTATACAGTGCCGTCTGCTCTAAGGCGCTACCCGAGTTGGTCGAGCGCGAGGGCGGGAAAGCCATCCGAACGAAAGCCGGCCACTCCATCATCAAGCCTCAGATGCGCTCGAACAACGCGGCTTTCGGCGGTGAACACTCAGGCCACTTCTACTTCCGGGACAACTACTTCGCTGACTCCGGCATCATCGCCATGCTAACCGTTGCAGAGCTGGTCGCCCGTCAGGATGGGCCGGTCTCGGCGCTCCTGGAGCCCATAGATCCGTATGTGAGGTCCGGAGAGATCAACTCAGAGGTCGAAGACCAGCAAGCGAAGCTCCGAGAGGTCGAGGAACACTACACGCGAACCGGCGACCCCGAAGTGGATTACCTGGACGGCCTGACCGTGGACTTCGGCGACTGGTGGTTCAACCTGCGCCCCTCGAACACCGAGCCACTCCTGCGCCTGAACGTCGAGGCGAGCGACGCCGAGACCCTGCAAAGCCGCCGGGACGAGCTACTGGAGCTGATCCGCGGCTAGCCGTCGCATTAGACCAAATAGCAGAGAGAAGCCCCCGCGAATTGCGGAGGCTTCTCTCTTATCGTGCCTGATTGAAGCTAGGTAACAGTCAGGTGGTTGCGAACCTCGCGTACGCCTTCGGTATCCGCGGCGATCTCGGCGGCGGCCTGCTTGACTTCCTCCGAGGAAGCGACGCCCCTCAGTTCGGCCACGCCGTCGTTGACCTCGACGTTTACGTGAGGCATCTCGCGGGTGCGCGGGTCCTCGCCGATGCGGGTCCGAATCCTGTTCTCGACTTCTTCTTGCTGCACGGGAATGTCGCCCATCCGACCGCGGTGCCGCTCACCGATCAGAGGTCCGGAAGACGGGTCCGAGTACCCGCGCTCAGCGCCGGTGCGGTTCGCATCCTCCGGTCGCTGATGGCCGCCACCCCCCGCTCCGTTCGAGGACGAGTCGCTGCTGCCGGCCCGTCCGACCAGCGCCCCGATGGCGAAACCGGCCAAGGCGAAAAGACCGTATTTCATGAACCTGGCGCTGGCAGGCTCACGGGAACTTAACGCATGTTTGGCGAGCTTGGCCTGTCCCTTTCCGACTCTCCAGGCGGCCTTGCCCGCTAGTTTCCCGGCTTTCGGCGCCACCTTCGCCCCAATTCCGGCCCCTAGTAGGGCCGCTTTTCTCTTGCCTGCCATTATGAACCTCCGTTCTCGTGGATCGGATCGTTCCGTGCTACTACCCGCACGGGATACGTCAGAAACCGCGCGCTGCCGCTCACTCGTTCGCCACCGGCGGTCGTAGCTTGGGTATCAGGGTGAGACGACGGTAGCGCATCCGGCGCTCGTTGAGCGGCTTCTCGAACTCGGCCTCGCGGGCCATCACCACCTCGCCCGTAGCCGCGGCCTCCACGAGCGCGCTCAGGTCTTCCTTCTCACTCGGAGAGAGCCCGATGGCATCCAGGTCACGCTTGTTCTCCCGCTCGAAAAGCCTCACGCGCCGGGCAAAAGAGACGAAGACGCTGCACGGCTCGGGGCAAGGGATCTCGCCTTCTCCACGATTCATCTCAAGCGGAATCTCCTCGTCAACGTCCCAGAGCGTCTTCTTCAGGCACACCGCATCCTCACAACACGCTTTCGCCGCATTCTGGACGCCTTGATCGGTGAGGCGCTGGACGCGCTTGTAGATGCCGCTCTGTCGCGCGGCGTTCTCCCGGTAGTTGGTGATATCTAGGCTCCCTTCCCGGTACAGATACCAGTGGACGACCGCTGACGGATACAGGCCGTTCATCGCAGTGACTAGATCGCCGGCGTCCGCTGCCAGGAGCGCCCACCCACGCCGTAGGTTCGGGGCGCTCTTTAGCGGCCGGTACTCGCCATCCCCGGTGAGCTTGGCTATCTCACGTGCTGCCCGCGGGTTTTCGTAGAGCTGCAGCCCTGTCGCGCCTTCGTCCTCGGCGTGGCAGAGTCGGTAGCCGCCGGAGGATTCGGGCCGGATGAGGACCTGGCCGAAGTGGCGTCCATCGGGGTGCGCGTCCACCCATGCGGCGAAGGCGGCGCGGGACTCGGCGGCGACGTTCGGTATCGAAGTGCGTTTAACGGGCGCCGTGGACAAACTTTTCCTCCATCTCTCGGGCGCGGGCGGAGATCAGGGCCGCCATTGAAGGGTGGGGCCCGACGGGCGCGCCGTAAAAGATGGTACGGTCCTCGCGCTCCGTGACCTCGCCGCTCAGGCCGAGATCCTCGGGGATCGTCTCGCGAGTGTGCCAGCCCTCGGCGATGAAGACCGGAATAAGGATCACATTCTCCGCCTCCACGCTGGTGACGACCTCTCCTATCTCCGGTTCCTGATCCAGAAACCCGACCTCGACCAGATCGTAGACCCCACGCTCCCGGATGCGCCCGGCGTTCCAGTAGATAACCCCGCTGGAGTTCTTGTTGAGGTCGGTGCCATGTCCGAGCAGCACGAGCGCTGTTCGGCCCGAGGTCTCTTTCCCCCGCATCAGGTCGTCGGTTCGCTCCAGGATCACATCCGCCATCCCCTCGTACGTGCCGAGCGGCCCGGCATAGCGAATGGTCTTGTCTCCCTTGTGCGTGATCGGTCCTGCGAGCCCGAGCTCTCGCGGGATGACCTGCTGGGTGAAGTACCCCTCGGAGATGAAGGCCGGCACGACGTACACGTCATCTGACTCCACCATGTCGAGGACGTGGCGCATGGAAGGTTCCTCTTTCCAGAAGCATTCCACGACCTCGTCGTACTCTCCGGTCTGGCGGATACGCTCGGCGTGCTCGTAGACCGGGAGGCTGGAATCCTCGTTCAGATGCGAACCGTGGCCGACTATGACGAGTGCTTTCAAACGCGGGTCGCCTCCTTCCATCCTTCTGTAGATCTGACGCCGCAACGAGATTCTATCCCAGCGGGAACGCGCGCTCCCGTAAATCTTTCACCCCGCGCGGTCTAACCCCATGCGGGCTATCTTCCCCGGTCGTATCCGGTCGCGGGACGGAGCCGATGGTTGAGGGCGCTCGCACCGTACTCCAAGGAGACGAGGAACGCGGCGGCCATAACCGGGTGCTCGGTCGCGGACGGCGCAAGGCGCGGGTCTTCCCGCAGGATACCGTCGAGGTTGATCAGTGCCTGAAGCCCGCGCCGCGACCGGACGCCTCCGGCCTTTAGCACGCCGCGCGCCATCCTCGACACTTCCTCGGCCTCCCGCGTACCGGCCCGCCGGGCGACGTCGAGGTCGGGGACTTCCGCCAGCACCTCCAGGTAGGCCTGGACTAGCGCGGCCCGGGAGGACTCGGCGCGGCCCAGAGTCGCGAGCAGTGCGGGCCGGGCGAGCTGATCCGTCACTTCGTAGTCGCGGGCATACTCTCGGGCCAGCGCGTCTCGGGAAGCGGCGAAGCGCATGGCGTCCCGCAGCGTGGTATCCGTACCGGAACCCAACGCGACCCTGAGTGAGACGCTGAGCGAACTATCGGACGGCGAATCCCCCGCGACTCCGGCGCCAGCTTCGAACGCTCGTAGGAACGGTTGTATGTCGTGGTGGCCGAGAGTGGTCAGGACGAGCCCGGATGTCGAGCTGGTGAGCGCGGCGCTGGCGAGCGGCGCCAGATACGCGGCGGCGCGGGCATCAGCGTAACCGGCGAGCCGGACGGAACTGAGGACAGCATCGAGAACCGTCTGACCCAGGGTGTGGCGGGCGGATGCGGCGAGGGCCTGGGCAGTCGGCATCGCGGTCAGCAGACGGGCCTCGTGCGCCACGGAGCCGTCCACGTAGCGGGAGCCCAGGCCCGGCATCGGGGCGCTGTAGGCGAGGGTCAGGGCGGTGATGGCGCCGTCCGACACCCGCTCCTCGGAGACCGGAGGCGTGCTAGGTTCCTGCATCCGGCCCTAGAGCGTTTGGTCTAGATCGGCCAGGACTGCTTCGACCTCCGGCTGATCGCCCGGCGTATCCTCGACTTTCTTCGCCCGGATCACGCCGTCACGGTCGATGATGAAGTAGGCGCGCTCCGGGAAGCCGACCGCGTGCATTACTCCGTAGTCTTCTATGACCTTCTTATCGAAGTCCGAGAGTAGCGGAAACTCTATCCCGCGGTCCTTGGCGAACGCCCGGTGCGACCAGGGAGAGTCGGCGCTTACCGCGAGTACCCGTGCTCCGCGCTCCTCGAATCGGCCCAACGCGGCCTGGAGCTGGCCCATCTGGTCCGTACACGTGCTCGACCAATCTCCCGGATAGAAGAACAGGGCAACCGGCCCCTCCCTAGTGCAATCCTCCAGCGAGACTTTCTTCTCCCAGTCGTCCGCCGGCAGCGTGAACCCTGGGGCCTTCTCTCCAACATCGGCCGGCATGAATACCTCCTGTACGGTTCGCGTGTAAGTCTTTCAACACTCTCATTCTAAACACGTCCCGCGTAAACCGCCGCTACTACAGGGTAATATACGGGACGGCATGGAGATCCCGCCGCGCGCCGCTAGCGGGTAGCCCGCGGACGGCACGGACGAGCTAGCACACGGAGGAAGCATTTGACCACCGCCGAAAACCAGCCGCTCATAGCGTCCGACGCCTTCGAGACCGGCGGCGCGGAAGGGACCTTGGGCGCGGAAGAAGAGCTCTGGCTCGCCGATCCGGAGACGTTCAAGCTCGCCAACGGGGCGCAGAAAATCCTCGCCGCGACAGCCTCAAATGAGTTTAGCGGAGAGTTGATCGACTGCGAAATAGAAGCCAACACCGGCGTCCACCCCGAGCCTTCCGGCGTCGTGCAGGATTTGATCTCCCGCCGCCGCGTACTGCTGCAGCACGCCGATAACCTCGGACGCCTGCTCGGCACGAGCGGTACCCATCCACTCGGCGACTGGCGGGAGCAGGAGATCATAGACAAACCCCACTACCAGCGCCTGAAGCGGAAGCTGGGGTGGCTCATCCGGCGCAACAACACTTTTTCGCTGCACGTCCATTATGCTGTTCAGGGCCGCGATAAGGCGCTCTACCTCTTCAACCGCCTGCGGGAGTACGTCCCCCACTTCCTGGCGCTCTCGGTCAACTCGCCGTTC
>CALMWA010000080.1 GCA_937873125.1 uncultured Actinomycetes bacterium
CTCGACGTAAGCTGGATAGTCGGTGGTCATCACCTTTTCGAGAGACATGGCAAGCCTGTAGCGCGAGAGGACCTTGCTGTGCTTGGCGACGCCGGCGAGGTACACCCTGCGCCGGTTCTCGCGCCACTGGGCGTCCACGGCATCAGCGAGGCCTCCGCGGTAGTCTGCGAACTTTTCTCCAGCGAAGACCTTGCTCCTGAGCAGACCGTCGAAGATGATCAAGGTGTCGGTACCGAAGTCTTTGTCTCTGACAAGGGAGAGGAGGACGGACCACTCGACCAGCTCCCGGTAGACCTGGACCCAGCTCGGGCTCACGGGGCGCTCGTCGTCGTTGCGTCGGATCATGGTGCTGAGTTCCCAGAGGTACTCCGTGCCCAAGTATTCCATCATCCGGCCCAGCGGGGATGCTGGAGCGCCGTGCTCGTCGAACTGATTCTCGCTCAGACGGCCGACGTCGGTTGTAGGAGTCACGGCCTCAAGACAATACTCGTTGTTGCTGGAGTCCACGACGCGGATGAGCTGGAGGAGGAAGGGATCGAACTGTATGCGGTTGTTGCCGCCGTCAGTCCCAACCAGGGATATGGAAGTGGTGGTGCGTGGCTGGATGCGACGAACGCCGCTCCTTAGCGGGCGGATCTCCTCTCTAAGCTGACGGAGAAGATCGTAGTCCGCCTCTATGCGAGCGTTTATCTCTTCCCGCATCTTCTCCTGGCTTTGCGGATCGATCATCCGAAACACCTTTTGCGTATACACCCTCCGAAGCGATTATCGGTCCATTCATGTTGCAGCTTTAGCGACCTCGGCGCAACTAACGAGCTACGACCCAAGCTCGGAGAGGATGTGATCAGTTCGGTCGAGGTCCTCCAAACCCCTGATTATCTGTTCCAGATCCACGTTCATCTCCCAATGTACGCGCACTACCATTCTGGATTGTGCGCGTACACCATGAGGTTAACAAGACCTAATACCCCTCGGGTAGGAGCTCATGTCGAGAGCAGGCGCAGGTCCTAGGCGATTTCTTCTGACCGCTGGTCGCCTTCGACCAGCTCCTCGGAGGATGGAAGCGATTCCCTTGGCCTCGCCTTGGGCAACGGCATCTCCAGGACTTGACGGTTCAATACCGGGGCGACGAGCATGGAGGTACTTAGCAAGAGTTCCTTCACAGTGACCAGTTCGATATTGAGTCTCTTGGCCGCCTTGACGCGGGCGGCCTCTTCGTACGCGCCCCTCGTGAAGCTAACCCGTCTCGGGTTCCACGTACCTGTAGAATTGCCTTACGTACTCCTCGTCGTAGGGCGTGTAGACCGGATTCCAGGTCCACTGGTCGCCCTTCGTGTAAAAGAGGATACTGTCGTGGACGTGGCCGTGCTGGCGGCGCCCCTGCTTGGTGTCGCTGTGGGCGCTGCTCCGCTTCCAGGTTATCTCCGTCTTGAAGTTGTTGAAGCCGAAGATGCTGTCCACCATAACCTTAAGGTAGTGGCTCGCCTTCGGGTCGCAGTGCAGGTAGATAGAGCCGGTGGGCTTGAGGACGCGGTGCATCTCCATGGCGCGGTCGCGCATCCAACGCACGTAGTGGTTGATGCCGCCTGCCCAACGGTCCCCGAAGGAGCGCACCTCGGCCTCGTCGCCCCAGATGACCTCGTAGTTCCGGTTAGAGAAGAAGGGCGGGTCGAGGTAGATCAGGTCCACGGACTCGGCCGGCAGACGGGCCATGCGCTCCACGTTGTCCTCGCAGTACAGGACACCAGTCTCAAGGGTCGCCGAACGGTGCATGACCCTACCCCCTCTTTTCCGTTAGTCAACGTCCCTTCCCCCAAAACGGCGGGCAAGCATCCTACACCAGCCCAATTTCTCGCGCCACAACGGGCAAAATCGGGAAGCGGTACGTCGCGGTCTCATGGCTCGCAGCCCACACCGATGGACTTTGGCTGCCCGGCGTGTGACAGGAGGTCGCGAACCAGGGATACTACGGGGGACGGCTCGCAACCCCGAGGAGAGCAAGCGCCAGCCATGCCGGTGAACCGCGACAAGGTGGACAGGTGGAAAGAGGACACGCTCCGCTCGGTGGACTACTACAACGCCTGGTTCATGCGCTTCGCCCCGGAGGCCTACCGCACCCAGCGCGTCAAGGCCACCGAGCAGGTGGAGTCTGCGCTGCGCCGCACGGCCGGGCTGATGGACGTCGCCGCGTCGGTGCTCAAGGAAGACCCGGCGGTCTCGCCGGAGTCCCCCAGGGGCCCGTGAAGAGCATGGAGGAGGGCCGGCTGCCCTCCCGCCCGCGCGGGGCGGCGCTCGATGAGGCCCTCGAAAAGATGGGCAACATCCTGGGCGAACTCGTGGACGGGGGGATATTCCCCTGGGTCGCGGAAGGCAGACGTCCTTCCGAAGATGAGTCGTACAGGGCCTCCACGATAGTTGCCGACCGCCTGTGCGGTTCGCAGGCCAACCCGATAATCCGCAACGCCCAAGAGGAGCGGCAGCTCACGGAAATCGGCGGGTGGCTTGAGGCGCGCGGCTACTCCCGGAACCCGCCCGGCGTGAGGTTCAACGAGATGGAGCCCGGAACCTTCTCATTCAGGCTCAACGTGCCGGTGGAGGGCGAGACCGGCTCGCGCATCAACCTCCCCGTGGACGCCGTCGTGATGCCCGGGGGAGCCACCGAAGGCGATATGCCCCTGCTCATAGAAGCCAAGTCCGCGGGGGACTACGCGAACACCAACAAGCGCCGCAAGGAGGAGGCCACGAAGTTTGCCCAGCTGAGGCGCAAGTACGGCACCCAAACGCGATACGCGCTCTTCCTGTGCGGGTACTTCGACGGTAGCTACCTCGGCTACGAGGCCGCAGAAGGCATAGACTGGGTCTGGGAGCACCGACTGGACGACCTGGCGGAGTTCGGGCTGTGAGGCCGCCCGTGGCTCCGCCGGCGGACACCCGGGCGGGTGCGAGAACCGCCGAGTCCGCCGAGGGGGAGCGCCTCGAGGTTCAGGCCCGCCTGGAGCGGGACAAGGGGCGCAAGGAGCGCAACCCGAACGGCCAGTTCGCCACCCCGCCGGCCCTGGCCTCGGACGTGCTGGCCTACGCGAGGAAGCTCCTGCCGACGCGTTGCGAGGACGGGCTGCGCTTCCTCGACCCCGCCTTCGGCACGGGCTCCTTCTACGCGGCGCTGCTTAAGGAGTTCGGCCGCGAGGGGATCGCGTCCGCCGCCGGGTACGAGGTGGACCCCGTCTACGGGCGAGAGGCTGCGCGGCTGTGGGAACCCTTCGGGCTGCGCCTCGCGGTGGAGGACTTCACGCGCGCGACTCCTCCTGGGGAGGACGCTGAGAAACCCAACCTACTCGTCTGCAACCCGCCGTACGTGAGGCATCACCACCTAACGAAGGCAGAGAAGGAGCGCCTCAGGTCCACCTGTGAGGCCGCCTCGGGCGTGAGGCCGAACGGCTACGCGGGGCTCTACTGCCACTTCATGCTGCTCTCGCACCCGTGGATGGCGCGGGGCGGCCTCGCCGCGTGGCTCGTGCCGAGCGAGTTCATGGACGTGGGCTACGGCAAGGCGCTCAAGGAATACCTGCTCGGGAAGGTGACCCTGCTGAGGGTGCATCGCTTCCGCCCGCAAGACGCGCAGTTCGCGGACGCCCTAGTGTCGTCCGTCGTGATGTGGTTCAGGAACGACCCGCCCCCCGCTCTCCACGAGGTGGAGTTCGCCCTCGGCGGGACGCTCTCCCGCCCGGAGGTCTCGGCGTCGGTGCCCTCCTCGACGCTCGGCAAGTCGGCCAAGTGGACGGGATTCCCGCTCGCGACGACCGCCCCCCCAGCGCTCGAAGGGGCGGCGAGACTCAAGGACCTCTTCGATGTGAAGCGGGGGCTCGCCACGGGTGCCAACGAGTTCTTCATCATGACGCCGGAACGGGCGTGCGAGGTGGGCCTCCCGGAACGTTTCCTGCGGCCGATACTGCCGAGTCCCCGCTACCTCGAGACAGACGAGGTCGGGGCGGACGAGGCCGGGGCACCGCTCATCGAGAGGAGGAGGGTCCTGCTCTCGTGCGACCTTCCCGAGGAAGAAGTCCGCGCAGACTACCCGCGCCTCTGGCGCTACCTGCGCGAAGGGATGGAGGCCGGGTTCCACGAACGCCACCTGTGCAGGCACCGCACTCCCTGGTACTCGCAGGAGTCGCGCCCCCCGGCCCCGCTGCTATGCACCTACATGGGACGCCGCGGCAAGGCGGGCGAAGGTCGGCCCTTCCGGTTCGTCCTGAACCGCTCTCGGGCTACCGCGCCCAACGTGTACCTCATGCTCTACCCGAAGCCCCCCCTGCAGAGAGCGCTCGCAGCGGAGCCGAAACTATTGGAGGAGATGTGGGAGGGGCTGAACTCGCTCCACCTGTCGCTGGCCGACCCGAGCCTGGCCGTTGAGGCCGAAGAGGATCCGTACGCCTTTTACAAGCGGATCCGCGAGGGCGCGCAGTACTTCGAGGGGCTGGCGGAGT
>CALMWA010000081.1 GCA_937873125.1 uncultured Actinomycetes bacterium
GCGTATACTTCCCGGCAATGCTAGCGGGGAGCACTTCCAAAGATTTCGTGGCGAAGATCAGTGAGGCTCTGGCCCGTGCCGGGCGCGAGGGCATCCATGTAACCGCCGGCGCCGGCTCGTGCGACCTGGAGCGTCAGCAGTTCGCCCCTCGCTCCCCGGAGGACGAAGAGCAGGCGCCCGTGGGACGGCCGCACCACCTGGAGACGCCGCCGGGACCTCGGGAGCTCGGGGAGCCCACCGGCGTCTCGAAGCTGTGCTACTTCCTGGACGGGGTGCAGAGCTCGCGCGAGATCGGTCGTATAGAGATGTCCCCGGTTATCGTGGCGACCGTCGCGGCGGCGATAGTCAACCGCTGCGACCGCAAGTTCTCGCGGATGCCGCTGGAGAGCCCGCCGGTGGTGGTGCAGGCCATGATCCTGCCGCGCAGCACCGGCGGCCCGCAAATCGAAGCGTTCTGGAACCTGTTACTTAGGGCGGGGTTCTCGGAGCTCGGGCCGGACGACGTCCCCTCCTCCCCGCACCTACTCCTCGACTCCACGGAGTACATGGCCGACGCGGAGCCCTCTGACTACGTCGGGATGCGCGAGCGTGGCCGGGCCCGGGTCAGGACGCTCCGGGAGCGGCTGGAGGGCGGGATGCTCCGGGAGTGGGAAGGAGACGACCGGACCCTTGAATCGGACGCCTGGATCGCGGTGGACGGGCAACTCCGGGACATCCGGGAGTCGAACCGGCGGGCCATCGGCCTCATAAAGAGCGTCGCCCGCCCGGAGTTCGTGGGAAAGGATGTCGGGATGCTGCTGGACCTGGAGCCGGGGATGCGGACGACGAGCTTCGTCCCGGACTGGCAGCTACGACGGGATCCCGGCGAGCAGCGGACCTCGTGGTATTTGCGGATGTGGCCGCCACAGCCCGGCGCGGACGCCCTGGGGTCGCTCATGCGGATAGAAGCGCCGAGGGACACTGAGCCCGAGACCGTGAACGAGATCAGCCGCTGGGTTCTCGCGGAGCGGGCGCCCCTGGCGAAGCCGGACCCGAGGTGGCCGGCGATGATCTACCCGATCCACTACGTCGAGAAGATCCTGAAGCCGATGGTGCAGGGCTCCGAACGCGCCTACGCCCGGCTGGAGCGTCAACTGGCATCGAACGAGAGGAACTAGATGCTGCACCCGGATTACTTGGACACCGACCTCGGCCCAATAGGCCGCGTCGTGACTAGCGAGGACCAGCCCGCCACCGCCCATGAGTTCTACTTCTGGACCGCCGAGACCGACGCCGCCCAGAACCTGGACATCGGCCATATCGTCGCCGCCGAAGCCGAGGACGCCACGGCAATAGCCGTCCTCGACGACCCGCGCCGCTACTCCGACCTCCAGTCCTTCCTGGACGACTTCTACGCCTACGACGGCGACCCCTCACTCGAAGCCCTGAGCGAGCGGGTCGAGATACTCGTCTTCCGCGCCCGCGTCCTCGCCACCAAACACCGCGAGGAGCGGAAGAAGAGCAAGCGTCCGGTACGCACCGGCCCGGTCTTCTTCGCCACGAGCGCAGCCATCGAGTACGCCCTCGGCACGGAGGACTTCGCCGGCCACCGCATACCCATGCTCCTGCACGAGAACGGCAACGAGAAGGACGGGAGCCCGCAGCGCACGCCGCTGTACGTGGACGGCGACTACCTGCTCGGCCCCGAGGCCGGCCACCTCAACATCACCGGCATGAGCGGTCTCTCCACCAAGACCAGCCACGCCCTGTTCACCATCTCGAGCACCTTCCAGACCGTAAAGGACAAGAAGGTCGCCGCCCTGATGTTCAACGTCAAGGGCGCAGACCTCCTGTTCCTGGACAAGCCAGTCGAGGTTGACCCCGCCGAAGACCCGGACCTCGCCGCGCGCTACGAGAAGGCCGAACAGAAGGGCCTGCCGCAAGAGGACCGCGAGATGTACGCCTCGCTCGGCCTCGACGTGCAGCCGTTCGAGAACCTCCGCGTCTTCGCGCCGCTCTCCTTCGGCAAGGACCGGGGCGAGCGAAAGGTCCATGCGGGTGACCTGCGCGCCAAGGACCTCAACACCCTGCGCCGCGCGTTCGGGGAGGACAGTTGCGTCTACCCCATCGTGTGGGATCTGGAGGACGTGCTGCCGCACGCGGGGCGCATCTTCGACCAGAACGACATGGACGACAAGTTCAAGGGCTTCATCGAGTACCTGCGCGACCGGCACGTCCGAACCATGAACGCCTTCCACGCCGAGGTGGACGAGGCGTTCGCGTACTTCGAGGAAAACGACAGCTCGTACTGGAACGGCCACCACCAGGCCACGGTCGCCAAGGTCCGCAACCGCTTCGGGGTCCTGCCGAGCAAGTGCGCCGGCCTCCTCGTGAACGGCAGGGTCGAGTACGGCGACACGCCGGAGGTGGACGGGCCGTTCGGCGACCGCGAGATGCGCGTCGTGGACATCTCGCACCTCTCGGGGGTGCCGCAGGACCTCGTCGTCACCAAGGTCATAAACAGCGTGTGGGAGATGGCCGAGCAAGGCCGCCTCGGGGTGGACAAGCTCGTGATCTTCGTTGACGAGCTAAACAAGTACGCCCCCTCCGGCTCCAGGACCAGCAGCCTCAAGGACACCCTCGTGGACATCTCCGCCCGCGGACGTCACCTCAACCTCACGCTCTTCGGGGCGCAGCAGTTCCGCAGCAAGGTGGACGACGAGGTCGTCGGCAACGCCGCCACCAGCCTCTACGGCCGCATCGGCGACGAGGAACTGACCAACAGCAGCTACCGCTCCTTCTCCCAGACCACCCGCGAGGAGTTGTTGCAGCTAGAGAAGGGCCGCCTGCTGCTGCGTCACGCCCACTACGCCGTGCCGGTCTTCGGGACCTTCCCGCGTCCGATGGTGCTCATGGGCAAGCAGGGGACGGACATCTTCGGCGAGCATCGGCAGGACGCGGCGTCCTCCGTCCTCTCCGTAATGCGTAACCTCACGAGCAAGCCGCCCAAGATCACCGCTATAAGGACCGACATAGAAGGCGTCCCCGAGGAGCAGGTCTTCGAGGC
>CALMWA010000082.1 GCA_937873125.1 uncultured Actinomycetes bacterium
GGCGACGGGGATGCCCTTGGGCATCTGCACGATGGAGTAGAGCGAATCCTGGCCGGCGAGGTGGCGCGAGGGCACCGGCACGCCGAGCACGGGCAAGGTGGTCTTGGAGGCGATCATGCCGGGCAGGTGCGCGGCACCGCCCGCGCCCGCCACGATGCAGGCAAGCCCGCGCTCGCGCGCGGTCTCGGCGTATTCGAACATCTGGTCCGGCGTGCGGTGGGCGGACACCACGCGCCGCTCGTGCGGCACGCCGAAATCCCGCAATACTTCAACCGCGTGGCGCATCGTCTCCCAGTCGGACGTGCTTCCCATGATGACGCCGACGAGCGCCTCGTTGCCCTCCGGGCTAGCCTCCGCCGAGGAGCGGGCTGATGATTCTCTGCTGTCCATCGTCCTCCCCAATTCGCGGCGATAGCGGTACAACCCTGCCAACCTCCACCGTCCGGTCTCCCGTTTCAAGAGACTCCCGATGGAACGGGTTTAGTTCCAACAGCCTGACTCATTACCGGCGCGGATTATACAGTTTGGCATCGTCCGCCTCATTCTAGGAGAGATCGCGAAGACCTGAATACTTTTGCCAGACTTCGTCGGACGAGTCTATTCGGTCAACGTGTAACGGTGTGGTTAGGAAGCCGGTGTTTCGTCGGAGTATGCTTCTATCCACATGATATCGGTTGCCGGATGAATAGGACCGCTGATGCAGTTTTGTCGCTCTTGCGAATGGTTACTGCTCCGGACAAGTTCTAGAGCTGTCTAAGAAATAGAAACCGCCGGTCTATCCAAGAGTCGTCTACGCTCCAGGACTCGCTCCACGATTTGAGCAACGAATCGGGCTTTGCTGATGCGGACGAGACCTATTAGCCGGGCGGAGAGCATCTCCGGGGCAGGGTCCAGGGCAACCTTATTCGCGTCCGCGCAGTGGCAGTAGAGTACCGAGATGAGTTCGCCGGGCGAGATCCGGCGTACCAGCCATCCACCTTCGCCGACCCCAAGGAGATGCCGGAACATCTCGGCTTCCCCTTCTCCGCTGAAGATTGCCGGGGTCCCGTCGCCGTCGACCGTAAGCACCCGCCCGTCCTCCTCGGCGACGATCAGCCAGAAATCGGTGCGGTGGGACGACGTCTTTGCGCTCGCCATTCGTATCTCCTTCATAGCCGACTCGTATACCAGGGGCAAGTTCTCCCCTCGGAAAGCGGTTCCGCTTTAGGTTTATATTCTCTCGTGCTGGTGTATCTCGCACCATGTGTCAAAAGGTGCAGCGTTGGATGCATACATGGAGACATTTACGCTTGTGGCCGTTGACAGGCACGAGAGAATATGTAACCGTTGAGTCAACGGGAGCCCGTATCCTCCTTTCCCTTTCCCCACCTATCACCCTTATTTATACGGGCTCCGGTCACGATACCCGGCCAAGTTACAATCTCGCAGCCCGTCTGGCACGATCCTCCCGTCCGGCGTTGGGGCGTTCGCCGAGCGCTCGCTGAGAGCGTACCAGGAGTGCCCGGTTAGCGAGAGTTTGCTTGGTAAGCTATGTTGAGGAAATCGGAGGGCTCGGGTAAAATGATGGCCTTCCTACGAGCAAACTCTCCCGGCCAGGAGGGCTCAACTCTGAAGGCGGGGAGTATGGACGGAAGAAGCAAAACCGGCGCGAATTTGATCAAGGTGCTGTTAGCCGACGACCACACCATGTTTCGTCAGGGCATCGCGGGGGTTCTGGCCGAGTACGGCGGTATGGAGGTCGTCGGCCAGACCAACAACGACGAGGGGGCCGTGGAGCTGGCCCGTCGGATGAAGCCCGACGTGGTACTCATGCAGGTCCAGATGCCTCTCCAGAGGGCCAGGGAGAACCTCCGGCGGATGCGCGAGGCCACCGATCCCCCTCCGAAGGTCGTCATAGTCACGATGATCGAGGACCCGCGCCGCGTCAGGGAGATCATGAACCTCGGGGTGAGCGCCTACATCGTCAAGAGCGCCTCGGCGGAGCACTTGGTAGCAGCGGTTCGCGCCGCGATCCTGGACCCGAAGAGCAAGGACGTAGTGGTGGGCATGCCGCTCGATCTGTTGGAGAAGGCCGAGGAGAGCACGCAGAGTGTGCTCTCCGCTCGGGAGCTTGAGATACTGCTCCTGGCGGCCAGGGGTCTCAGCAACCGCCAGATAGCGGGGTCCTTGCACGTTGCGGAGGGAACTGTCAAGCGGCACCTCGCCAACACCTTCGAGAAGATGGACGTGCGTTCCAGGGGCGAAGCCACCAGGATGGCTCTTCACGAGGAGTGGATCACCATCCAGGACGTCACCGACGACCTTGAAGGGTCCGAAGAGAGCGGTTAGACCTCTGGGGAGGGTTCCGCTTTGCCGGCGTCCGCCGAGATCAGCTCCTCTGTCTCATCCAGGGCCGCGAGGAACTCCTCCAGGCTCACATCGTGGATCTCCGAGATCCTTCCGTCCACACTGATGCGCGCGTTGAGGTGATTGTTGATGATGATACCGACCCAGCAGACGACGCCGTCCGGCGCCCCCGTTTCGATCCCGTCATCGTCCCGCACGAGCGCGTCGGGGGACAGACGCTCCACATGCCCATCGAGATCTTTGGGGTCGGCGATCAAAACCTCGAAGTCTGGACGGTGTTTTTGGATTGAGAGGGCCAGGGACTCCCGGTACATCCGGGGCGTGTTCGCAACCAATATTCGCAACTTATTCGTGCTCCTCTCTGCGCAGACAAAGCCCACATGAAAGAACGCACGCAGATGTCGCCTACCCGTTAGGGTGTGCACAAGCTTACACCCTCCGTAGGCGTAACATCTGCGTATTAGCGGACATTCGTGTCCCCTACGCGAAAAATGGTCCTAAACGCGCAGGCAAATATGTGTCAAAAGGTGCAATGCTGTGCAGCGGGAAGCCTGTATAATAAGTAACTGTAATATCAAAACACGAGTGCCTTTCTTCAACCTGAGTCCCCACGGACTCCCGCTCTGTTAGCCAGCGAGGTAATCGGACTCCAATCAAGGGAGAGCCAGCGTGCCTCAGGAAGCCTACAATTACGATACCGACCAGCAAAATCAGCGGACTCACTGCGAATTTAGTACGACGCTTATGGGAACAGCGTGCGAGGGACCGGGCGAGGTCCGGTACGCGGGGGTGTGCGTGTGCGTGAACCATGCCCTGCTGCTCGCGCTGGAGGAGCGTACCAACACCTTGATGAGCGTAGTGCTTTCGCTGGACAGGTTGGTGGAGGCTCCTGACCCGCGGGCGGACGATTTGCGGTTGCCCCGTCTGAAGCATCAGATAAGGGAGGCTGAGTACCAGCTCAGGTTCAGCCGCTTGGAACTGGATCTCGCCCGCATGCAGACGTAGGTGTCAGTATGAGCTAGCCGAAGTCCTGAGCTTCGCTGTAACTATCCGGACAGCGTTGGTGGATCTTTCAAGAAACGGCTATGCTCGACAACCGGAGGCTCCTACAGGCGCTCCTCGAAATGATTGAGTCACCCGTCTCGGTTATTCTTGAGCCACGTAGTACGCAACCTGTTAGCCGCGACCCTGGCCGGGCGATCCTCCGGAGTGAGATCTTCGAGGCGCTTGTAAAACACTTTCCCGCCGCTCGTCAGCGCCACTAGCCCTTCTTCGGCCTGCCTTTGGTCCTCGGAGGCCAGCCGCCGCAACACAGCCGAGGTGGTTCCCCGCATCCTGTCCAGCGCCCCGGCGAGTTGGCCGTCCTTTCGCAATTCCAGTTCCCGCATCTCCGATTGCATGAACAGCGTCCAGGCGGCGTCCTCCAGGGATCGGCTGCGTTCCTCTTGCCGGGTGCGACGGCGCTCCTTGGCTCTCTTAGGCGCAAGGTCCACCTGCCACTGCTCCGCCCTCTCGTCGCGGTGCGGTCCGCCGCGCAGCTCCCCAAGCTGTCTTCCGGCCTCTGTCTTGAGAACCGCGTCTATCGCATCTCCGAACGGCTCACCGGTTCGCTCGGAGAGGACTATCGCCTGTCGAGATATCACCCCGTTAACCATGTCAGATACTAGTTGCTCCTTGTGCATGACTTTGACCCTTCCCCCGAGACGCCTCGACGCGGCGAGTATCTCCTCTAAAGAGGCCGCCTTGCTCAATACCTCCACCGCTCCCAGCGTCCGCAAGCGCTCATGGAGCTTCGGGTTCTCGGTTGCGGTCAGAACCATCACCGGAATACGGCGCGTGGTCTCTCGCAGCGTCCCGATCTCCGCGATCAGATCCGTTCCGTCCCCGTCGGGCAACGCAAGGTCGATGATCGCGGCATCGATCTCCTCCGCCTCGTCGGCTGACAAGCTGTCGGCTGACAAGCAAGCCCGTGCCTCGGCCAGCGATCCCGCCTGGATGCTGGTCCCGAAGTCCGTCTCCCAACCCAACACCATACCGAGAGCCTGACGAAACCAGGCATGGTCATCTACTAGCAGGATGCGGCTCATAGTTTCGGCACCCCCCGCCCACCGACCAGCGCGCCGATGAGCGGCTCGTTGCCGAGGCCCTGCGCCTCCTGGGTAAGCTCGCCTATAGCGAAGTACGCCGTCTGCTCGTGGGCGCACGCTGTGCAGAAGGGTATGCCGTAGATCTCCACCACCGCCCGATTGGCGCAGGGGTGCTCCGTCTTGCTTCGCACCTGGCACGGTCCTAGCTGCTTTATCGTTGCTTCGGTCAAGAGAATCTCCTTCTGGCATGAGCCGAACTGCAGTTCGCTCCTGAGCATAATTCTAGGTGGTCTAGGTGGCAAAATATTCGGGCCGGCGAAGCCGCTCCTGTGGGGAGTCGGCGATCGCCGGCCCGTGCTACAAACGCCGGACGTGCCACAACGCCGGTGTCTGCGGCTGGTTAGTCGGCCTTCCTCTTCATCGGTCCTTACCTCCCACTCGAGGTACAACGGCTTGCGCTAGTATTGTAGCACTTATTACTAAAACTATAACGATTCTCGGCAGGCGGGTAAATAAGGAAGTGTCGCCCGCAAGAAGGCGACACGAGAGCTTCTCAGGGAAACTGGTATTTGCTCGGCAACCGACCCAGCGCCTCTCGCACTTCTTCGTCGTTTGGGTTGAAGCTCAGGTAGCGCCTCGCGTCCAACCCCACGCTCCTGTCTTCAGTTTGCGGATCGTTCAGCCGCTCTAGAAGCTCTTGCCGGTCGATAGCGAAGGCGTTTTGGGCCTCCTGTTCGAGCTCACCCCGCACTAGTCCGTTTAGCATGAGGATGCTGCCCCACGGCACGAGGTAGATCTCGGCCGCATCTCCGGATAGCTCGCGACTGATCTCGATGCCCTGGTGAGAGACGGCGTGCAGCCAGTAAGCGCCCGTTACGGCTTCCGGCTGCCCCCTGACCATTTCATCGGGTTTGGCGGGGTCTAGTTCGGGACCGGCCATGTGCTGTAGGAGCACCCGATGGCCCACCATCAGGTCCGCTAGGGTCCTGTCTTGGGGCCTCCTGTATTCTTCGCGTCTTCTGCCCATACTTCATCACCTCGTCATCACCTCGCCCGCCATTTCCTACCAATATTTTAACGCCCGCGAGCGACACCAGCGAGCTCCGAGAACAAACCGTCGATGCACCGCTACTGCCCGTCTTACGGCTGCCTCTTACAATCCGTCTCTATGGTTTTGAGGCCGTTGGCATGCTGGATCTCACGACCGCAGCCCCGCGAAACGCGCATACCATCAAAGGGCGTGTAGGGGCTTCCGATTGTATGGTTGCCGGGATTTCACGCCTATGTTCTAATCCGATGGATATTGTCAGGTGAGTGAAGGGGCGAGAAGCGATGAGCGCGACCGACGAGCTGTTGCAGAACAACACGAACTACGCCGAGTCGTTCGACAAGGGTGATCTCCCGATACCTCCGGGCAAGAACGTGGCCGTGGTCGCCTGCATGGATGCGCGTCTGAACGTCTATGGGATGCTCGGTCTGACCGAGGGGGAGGCGCACGTGATCCGCAACGCCGGAGGCGTGGTGACCGACGATGTCATCCGCTCGCTGACCATCTCGCAACGGCTCCTGGGTACGCAAGAGATCGTACTAATCCACCACACAGACTGCGGGATGCTCACCTTCTCCGACGATGAGGTGAAGGCCCAGATCCAATCGGACGTGGGCGTAAAGCCGCACTTCTCACTGGAGGCCTTCTCCGACCTGGAGGAAGACGTGCGCCAGTCGATAGCCCGCATTCAGGCCAGCCCGTTCGTTCCGAACAAGGATAATGTACGCGGCTTCGTCTACGAGGTCGAGACCGGACGGCTGCGCGAGGTCGAGTAACCACCTTCGCCGACATTGTTAGGGGAGATTGCCGATAGGTCGAGGCTCTTTCTCGGCTTGCCGGCTGGTTGGTTAGGGGACGGCGCGGAGTCTGCGTATCCGCGCCTGTCTTCCGTCGGGATCACGCCTCCGGTGAGACCGGGCCGTAGAGGAGGCGGTCTGCGGATAGCCTTCGAGAGACCTCCTGCCGCTCTTTACGTTACTGGAGTTGCGTTTTGGGGGATAATGCGGCTCAGGCAGGCTAACGAGAGGAATAATAATGAATCTTGGCACGGTGGAGATAACGGTCATCGTAATAATGGTGGTGCTCATTGTGTTGCTGATCGCCTTTTTCGTCTCGCGCCGCAGCCGGGCGCGGCGGCAGGAGGAGCGGCGAGAGCGGACGCGCGAGGAGTTCGGGAGCGAGTACGAGCGGACGGCCGAGAAGCACGGCTCCGAGGAGGATGCCGAGCGGGAACTCCGGGAGCGGCGCGGACGCGTGGAGCGGCAGGTTCAGCCGCTATCGTCGGAGAGCCGGGGGCGTTATGAGGAGCAGTGGGGCGAAGTCGAGCGGGTCTTCGTCGAGAACCCGGAGCGTTCCATAGAGATGGCCGACCGTACGGTCTCGGACATCCTTAACGAGCGCAACTTCATCACCGACCCTTCTCAAAGCGACGAGGAGACCGAGCGGGGACTGGCCGTCATGCATCCGGACGTCGCCGACGACTACCGCGAGGCCCGGCGAATCCGGGCCGACGTCGTGGCGCGCGGCGCGGGACGAAGCTCCGGTGAAGACTCCTCTGATGAAGGCTCGAACGAGGAGACCACGGAGGAGTTGCGGCAGGCCATTCGCAGGTACCGGGCGGTCTACGAGCGGCTGATGGAGCGGTAGAGAGTTAGGGGGGCCGGGACTGCATCTTTTTCGCCGGCATTCGGACCTTCGCGCTCCGGGATCGCCGCGCCTGTAGAATGTTCGGGAGTTTGGGAAGTTTTCGTGGAGCGGCGACGAGGAGGAGCGGCATGATCAAGCTGACGGTACTGTACGGACATCCGGGGGACCCGGCCGCTTTCGACGAGTACTACGAGCGAGAGCATACGCCGCTTAGAGTGAAGATCCCCAACGTCCAGCGCTTCGAGTCAGGCCGCATCGGCGCTATAGACGGCACCGCACCACCCTACTACCGTATCGCCGAACTCTGGTTCGAGAGCGCGGACCAGATGGGCGAGGCCCTCTCTTCTCCGGAAGGCGAGGCCGCGACTGGAGACATTCCTAACTTCGCCACCGGCGGCGCGACGGTCTTCGTCTCGGAGGTCGAAGCCTAGACTCAGCCCTTCTGCGCGGGGCGGAGTGAGGAGAGCAGCAGGGCCGCCACACCCACCACTATTGCGGCGTCAGCGGCGTTGAAGATGTACCAGAACGAGAAGTGGACGTAGTCGGTGACCTCTCCGCTGCCGAGGCGGTCGAGGAGGTTGCCGGCGGCGCCGCCGAGGATGAGGCCGCAACCCAGTGTGGTGAGGCGGGAGGACTCTCCGACGAGGAGAATCCAGAGCACCACGGCGATGGCGACGGCGCTCCCGATCAGGAGTATCATCTGGCTCCCGCCGAGGATGCCGAACGCCCCGCCGTCGTTCTTGATGTAGGTGAGGCTTAGAAAGCCGGGGATCAGGGCGATGCTCTCCCCGAGCCTCATCGAGGCCTCCACGGCCGTCTTTATTGCCTGATCCACGAAGAATACGCCGAGAGCCAACCCGAACGCGAGCAATATACTCGTTCGTCGGCTCATCGCGGAACTCTTCTCGATAGTCTACTCATCGGCGCGGTGATCCTAGCATACGCGCCACGACCTTCTCAGGCGGCGAGCCGGACGGCCGCCACGCCCTGGACGTGCGGCGTCAGGCCGGAGAGCGGCACCGGCGGATAGAAATCCTCTAGGGCCTCGATCTCAAACCCGGCCTCCCGTATGGACGAGACCGTATCGCGGTTCGGGTGACAGCCGGCCAGCAGAAAACCCCAGAGCGGCTCGATGCGATCCTGCCAACGCGCCGCCGATCCCTCGCCGCGCACATGCTCGATAAACAGCAATCGCCCGCCGGGCCGGAGCACCCGCCGGATCTCCGCGAGCGCCAGGCCCTGGTTCGGGACCGTACACAGAACAAGCGTCGAGACCACCGTATCGAAGCTGTCATCCGGGAACGGCAGCGCCTCCGCGCCAGCTTCGGAGAGTTCGACGGGTACGCGGACCCGCGCCAGCTTCGGCCGTAGCTTCTCGCGCATGAAGGGGTCCGGTTCGGAGACCGTTACCCGCTCGACGTCGCGGTAGTGGGGGAGGTTCGCGCCGGTGCCGCCGCCGATCTCCAGAACCACTCCGCGCGCGCCGGAGAGCAGCCGCTCGCGCCGCTCGCCCATCCAGCCGCGCTCCATGGCGCCGTTCAACCGGTCGTAGAGGGCGGCGAATATCCGGTGTCCCTCGCTCATGGCGCGTGCCTCCTCCGAGTGTTCATGGCGTCTTCGAGTTTGCCATGTCGGACACGATTTCGCCACGGGCGTTCGCCCCGGGGAAAGCTGGTCCCAAAGACCTACCGGCTTTCGGTCCGTAGGCCGATGCCGAAGCGGGTTTCCGGGCGTACCTTTAGAGCGTAGACAGTAGAGCAACAGAGAGGAGCAACAATGGAGGCGAAGGAACACAACTACGGAGTGGCCGGGGACGGCGTCGCGGAGGAGCAGGGTTCCGTGAGAATGGCGACGCAGGAGGAGCGGACCTGGTCGGTGCTCTCGCACCTGAGCATCTTCCTCAACCTGGTTACCGGCTTTCTCGGACCGGTGGCGGCGTTGATCGTGTGGCTGGTCTACCGGGACCGCTCGCGGATGGTGGCGTTCCAGGCGTTGCAGGCGATGTGGTACCAGATTGCCTGGTTCGTCATCCTCGGGGCCGGATGGGCGTTGACGGGCCTGTTGACGCTGGTCCTGATCGGCTTCCTGCTCATCCCGGTGATGGCCGTAGTTACGGTGGTGCCGTTCGTGCACAGCGCGTATGCGGCGTACCGGATCAGCAAGGACGGCGACTACCGCTACCCGATCATCGCGGACATGATCGAAGCCCGCTAGACGCACCCTTGCGGCGCGCCCCCGGCCGGACCAGGGGCGTCGCCATTCCTGTGGGAGAACTTTGTACAGGCTCGCGCGTATATATGCAGTAAGGATCGCGGAAGGAGAACGCCTTGCTTGAGACAAGAACCGCAGCACGGACTTCGAGGCCCGGCTTCGGGCGCACCATGACGCCGAGCGCGCGGGAGTTCCTGATGGACGTGCTGGGCAGCGCCCGTTCCTACGACGCGCCCATCCGGGAGGCCGAGCGGGACGGAGACGTCGAACTAACGAACTTCCTGCGAGAGCTGCAGCGCCAAGACCTTGCTAGGATCGGGGAGATCGCGCGGCTGCTGCGACGCTAGATCGGGCTCGCAACTATTCGGGAGGAGAACGAGAGATGATGAACTATCCGCTGGACTTGAGCTTCAAGATCGCGACAATCGGCACCCGCATCAGGGTAACGGACGCCGCCGGACGGCAGGTCGCCTACGCCCGAAAGAAGAAGTTCCGGCTGAAGGAGGACATCCGGGTCTTCGAGGACGAGGATCAGACCCGGCTCCGCTTCGGCCTGAAGGCGGACAGGATGTGGGATTTCGGGGCGGGCTACGCCGTGAGCGCCCCGGACGGGCATCCCGTGGGCGTGGTCCGGCGGCAGGGGATGCGCTCGATGTGGAAGAGTTCCTACACCCTCACCGACCCCGGCGGGCGGGAGGTCGGTCTGATCCACGAGGAGAACCCCTGGGTGAAGGTGCTGGACTCGGTGATGGAATCGGTGCCGGGCGGTGACATGCTCGGCGGCCTGTTCTTCAACCCTGCCTACCTCGTGGAGCTGCGCGGCGGCCCTGTGCTGCGGGTAAAGAAGGAGCGCTCCGTGTTCGAGAGCAAGTTCCAGATAGAGAAGCTCGCGGAGATCTCCGCCGATGAAGAGGATCTGTTGCTGGCCGGTGTGATCCTGATGGTCCTCCTGGAGCGCGACCGCGGGTAGGGGAGGCGGAGAGCGTCATGAGCGGTGCTTCGATCTACCGCAGCCCTGAAGGCCGGTCGGAGGTGCTGGCGCTCTACGATGAGGCGTTGGGGCGGCTCGGCGCCGGGTACGAGAGCCGCACGGTCGCCACGAGCTTCGGGGAGACGCATGTCCTGATGGCCGGCCCCGAGGACGCGCCGCCCCTGGTAGTCTTGCAGGGCGGCAACTTCCTGAACCCGCTGTGCCTCGCCTGGTTCCTGCCGCTCGCCGGAGAACATCGTCTGATCTCCCCGGACATCGTAGGACAACCCGGCCTGAGCGCCGAGACCCGGCCGTCGTCGAAGGGTGACGGGCATGCGCGATGGATGGTCGAGGTGCTGGACGGACTCTGGCTCGACAGCGTGCCGTTCGTCGGTATCTCTTACGGCGCTGGCGTCATCCTGCGGGTGGCCGGGTATGCTCCGGAGCGCATCTCGCGGGCGGTGCTGGTCTCGCCTTCGGGGATCGCCATCGGCTCGATTCCGCGCATGATCAAGGACGTCGCCCTGCCCATGCTGCTCTACCGCGCCTTCCCGAACCGCGAGCGCCTGCTGCGCGCGTCCCGCCCGATCCTGACCGAACCGGAGGACCTCTACGTGCGGCAACTCGGCGCGGTGTACCGGAACGTAAGGCTGGACAGGGACCTCCCGAGAGCAGCCACGCCGGAAGAGCTGGCGGGTTACGAAGCCCCCACCCTGCTCTTTGCGGCGCAGGACGATCTCTTCTTCCCGTCCCGGACCGTGATCCCGGTGGCGCGGAAGCTGATCCCAAACCTCGTCGCGGCCGAGCCGCTGTCCGGCTGCCGCCACGTTCCCTCGGCCGGGGCATTCGACCACGTCAACGACCGTATCCTTACCTTCTTGCGGTAGGCTTGGTGTTCCGGCGGGACCGCGGCTCCTACTCCGGGGCGAGTACCATGACCCGCAAGAGGTGCTCGATAGCCTCCTCCGGGTCTTCGGCGAGGCCGGTGTGTACGGGGGAGGGTTGCACGACGGTGCTGCGCGGCGCTACCAGCCACCCGAAGCGCTGGACCGGCGGCAGAAGCCCCACCGCGCCCGCCTCCGGGCCGCCCGCGCACACCCTATTGGCGACCTCCAGGTGGGCGAGAATGGCCTCCGGGTCGAGGCGCGGGTCGAGCGCGCGCAGACGTTCGGGGTCCAGGTGGATGCGGGCTTCGAGGAACCGCGCTTCCTGGCAGTAGAGAACCACGCCGGCGTTGATGAATTCCCCGCGATCCACGCGCGGAACCACCCGCAGCAGGGCGTACTCGAACGGGCTAGCCACGAGACTCCTCCCGCGCCAACTCCAGCGAGTGCGCCCACACCCGCGGCTCCCGTAGCCGCGCCGTGAGGTAGCCGAGGTAGGCCGCCCGAACTTCCTCCGCGTCTCCGAAACCAGGCTCGTCCGAGAGCCACTCATCAGGGATGAGGTCCAAAATGCCGCGCAGAGCCTCCGGCGTGAGCACCGACGTGAGGTCCGCGTCAGCTTCGGAGGTCTTCGCGGCGAATGGTAAGAGGACGTGGTCTCTGATCCCCGCGAACGGGCGTTGGGCCACGGCGTCGAGCGCGGGTCCGCCGGGGGCGGAGTCCCTGCCGGGCCAGTTGTGGTGGAAGTACAACGCCGCGCCGTGGTCTATGAGCCAGAGCCTGCCGTGCCAGACGAGGAGGTTCGTGTTGCGCGGGGTGCGGTCCACGTTCTGCACCAGAGCGTCGAACCACAGGATGCGCGAGGCGAGGACGGCGTCCGGCGGTTCCACCAGCGGATCGAAGCCCAGGGAGCCGGGGAGGTAATCCAGGGCGAGATTCAGCCCGGCGCTCGCTCTCAGGAGGTCCTGGATCTCCGGGTCCGGCTCGGCGCGGCCGAGGTCCGGGTCCAGGGTTACGAGCACTATCTCCGGCACCGGCAAGCCCAGGTAGCGCCCGATCTCACCGGCTACGAGCTCCGCGATGAGCGCCTTGCGCCCCTGTCCCGCGCCCCGGAACTTCAGGACGTAGGTCCCCAGGTCGTCGGCCTCGACGATGGCCGGCAGCGAACCTCCCTCGCGCAGGGGCGTTACATATCGTGTGGCGGTAACGGTGCGGAGCAAACCACGGTCCTTCGTAGTCGGGGATCCCGCCCATTCTCGCACCGCCCCGCCGCCTCTACAATGACCCGCGAAATCCGCCGGTCTCCAGCGAGGCGACGGATGATCGTCTGAATGTTTCCGGGATTCGCAAAAATTTCTTTGTTTCCCCTTGAACCTCACGCTACGTGAGGTCGTATTCTCTGTTTTATGGATGCCGGGAGACAGTTTGGAGAGCAGGGTGTGGAGGAGCGAAGGGTGTGGAAGGTGGGGGAGTTGGCTGGGCGCACGGGGGTCTCCGTACGAGGGTTGCACCACTACGAGGAGATCGGGCTGCTGGTCCCTTCGGGGCGCACGGAGGCGGGACACCGGCTGTACGCGGATGGGGATGTGCTGCGTCTTCAGCAGATAGCTTCGCTGCGGTCGCTGGGGTTCTCTCTGGGTGAGATCCGGGAGTGTCTGGACATTCCGGGGTTTACGCCCGTGGGGGTGATCGAGCTTCACATCGCCCGGCTGAGGGAGCGGATCGAGCTGGAGCAGCGGCTCTGCGACCGCCTGGAGGCCGTCGCCGCCCGCCTGTCCGCCGCGGAAGACCCGGCGGGGGCCGTCTCCGCTGGGGAGTTTGTCGAGACCGTTATGGAGGTGACGAAGATGTCCGAGAGGATCGAGAAATACTACACGCCCGAGCAGCGCGAGCAGCTCGAACGCCGCAGGCAAGAGGTTGGCGAGCAGCGGATACGCGAGGTCGAGGCCGAGTGGCCCGTGCTCATGCAGCAGGTCCGCACCGAGATGGAGGCCGGGACTGATCCAGCGGACGAGCGGGTGCAGGCGCTCGCCCGGCGCTGGATGGGGCTCGTCGAAGAGATGACCGGTGGAGACGAGGGCATCCGGCGCTCGGTGACGAACATGTGGCAGCAGGAAGATACCCTGATGGGCATCAACACGGCCCACATGCGCGAGATGATGGCCTATATCTCCAGGGCCAGCGAAGCTGCGAACCAGCACGAGTAGAGTTCCGCCGGCCGTACGGATGCTTCGGTGTTCGGCCGGCCGGCTGGCGGTTGCCGCTTCGTAGCCGCACTTTCCCGTTCTTGACCTTGCCGTTGGGGCAGGGCTTATCCTCCGTGAAGCAGTTCGAGAGCAGTATCGGCCTGGAGGACGAGCGGGTTTAGGCCGGAAGGCTGATGCCGTTTCGGTGGCTCGCGCGTATGGTTGGGTTATGGGCGTAGACCAGAAGGAGACGGCGCCGTGTTCGGGATGAAGCGTGGAGCGAAGAAGGAGACGGGTGCGCGGGAGGGCTTCATAATCGAAGCCGCGAGCGTGGAGAAGGTGTACGAGAGCGGGGAGCTGCGCGTACACGCGCTGAAGGGTCTGGACCTCGCTATACAGCCGGGTGAGATGGTCGCCATCATGGGACCTTCGGGGTGCGGTAAGACTACGCTGTTGAACGTCCTCTCCGGCCTCGACGATCTGACCGACGGCGAGGTGTACGTAGCCGGCAAGGCGATCCGGGGCATATCGGACAGGCGCCGGACGCGCTTTCGGGCGGAGAAGATGGGCTTCATCTTCCAGTCGTACAATTTGATACCGGTCCTGTCGGCGGTCGAGAACGTGGAGCTTCCGCTGCTGGTCGCGGGCAAGAAACCGAAGAAGGCCCGCCGCTGGGCGCTGGACGCCTTGGAGATGGTCGGCCTGCCGGAGCAGGCGAACAAACGCCCCGCCGAGATGAGCGGCGGTCAGCAGCAGCGCGTGACCGTCGCCCGATCCCTGGTGAACAATCCGGCCATCGTGTGGGCCGACGAACCGACCGGCGCGCTCGACTCGGAGACGAGCAAGGGCATAATGGACCTCCTCGTCCGCCTGAACCACGAGCAGCAACAGACCTTCGTCCTAGTCACCCACGACGCCGCCGTCGCCGCCCGCGCCCACCGCACGATCCGCATGCGCGACGGCCGCATCGAAAGCGACGAGCGCAACGGCGGCGAGCGCAACGGGAACGGGGCGTAACATGGAAGAGCTATTCGGCGTCCCGACACAGCAACTCATGTGGGCGCTCCTGGCCGTCTTCGGCGTGGGGGCGGTGCTGCTCTTCGTTAGCGCGCTCCGCAACCGCGTCTCGTTCAGGATGGCCGCCCGCAATCTACCGCGCCGCCGCGCTCAGACCGCGCTCGTCGTACTCGGCCTGATGCTCGCGACCATGCTCTTCTCCGCCTCCTTCACCACCGGCGATACCCTCACCAACTCCCTGCGCGTGCAGGAACTCGAAAACCTCGGACAGGTGGACGTGGAAATTCGTGCCGACGCACCGGACACCTCCAGCCAGGAGCAGTTCGGCGGCACAAACTCCGGCCGCGATCGCTACTTCGACGAAAGCGTCGCCGACAAAGCGCGCGATCGCCTCTCTGACGAGGAGCGTGTCGCGGGCGTCGCCCCGCTCGTCACCGAGACCGTCCCCGTAACCGCGAGGGGCTCCGACCTGAGCGAGCCCAGCGTGGACATCCTCGGCGTGAAAGAGAACTCCATGCGCGGCTTCGACGAGCTGACCACCGCCTCCGGGCGCACGCTCTTCGTCAGAGACCTCGGCAAGAACGAGGTCTACCTGAGCGCCGACGCCGCCCGTGGCCTCGACGTTGGCCGGGGCGACACGGTGCGCGCGGCCCTCGCACCGCCCCCGCAAGATCCGAACGCGGAAGCCGCTCCCGGCGCGTCCGCCGGCATGCCGGAAGGCGCGACGCCCGCCGACCTCGCGGCTGCCGCACCCGCTCCGCGACCGGCGGAGTTGAAGGTCGCGGGGATCTACGCGAAGGGCGCGAATCCGGCTTCGTCCAAGTCGATGGTGATGCCCCTGGATCGATTGCAGGAACTGGTGGGCGAGGAAGGACGCATAAACGCCGTCATCGTCACCCACGACGGTCCGGCGGTCGAAGGCGCGGCCGGCACCGCCGCGACCCGTGAGGCGTTGCGGCCGCTGTTGCGCGAGAACGACTTGCAGGCCGCGCCGGTAAAGAAGGATGCCATCGAGCAGGCCGACGAGAACGGGGAGACGTTCACGAGCATCTTTTTGTTGTTCGGGCAGTTCTCGGTCGGGGCGGGGGTGTTGCTTATATTCTTGATCTTCGTGATGCTCGCCGCCGAGCGCAAGCACGAGCTTGGCATAGCGCGCGCCGTCGGGATGCGGCGGGGGCATCTGATGCGGATGTTCGCCTTCGAGGGGGCGCTCTACGCCCTGATCGCCAGCGCGTTAGGGAGCGTCGCCGGTGTCGGCGTTGGGTGGTTGATGGTGCGCGTGATCGGGGAGGC
>CALMWA010000083.1 GCA_937873125.1 uncultured Actinomycetes bacterium
GTCACGACGACCTCCGAGGAGATTAATCCAGCCCGCCGCGCCGGCTCCCCGGCCCCGGCCATGCTCCCCTGTAACCACCGCAACTTCGGCGCAACCTTCGTTAGCTCCCTGCCGTGTCCGCGCGGGAAGTCCAGCAGAACTTCCGCCTCGGCGAGCATCGCCAGGAACTCTCTGTCCTGCTCCCGCGTCCGCTGCCAGCCGTCGATGCCCCGGTGGTCTCCATCCCATCTAGGGGGCGGCACGAGGTCCTCGCGGTACAGCACCCGTACCCGGCTGTCCATCTCCCGGATGCGGCGAACGTGCTCGTCCTCGAAGTAGCTCGCTATAACGACCGTGGTCAAAAAACCTCCTCGAAGCTCGCCGGCACCGGACTGCAGCATCCCAGGTTTCTCTTTCGCTGACCAGCCGCCAACGTAGTGCTACTCTCTCACCATGGACGAAAAGATAGACATTCTGGACGAGCGGGGCCGCTTTACGGGCGAGGTTGCCTGGAAGAGCGAGGCTCACCGGCTGGGTTTGTGGCATCGTTGCTTTCACTGCTGGATCTTTGGCTCCGACTCCGCTGGGCCATACCTGATTCTCCAGCGCCGCGCCGCTGCGAAAAGTACCTGGCCCGGCTACCTCGACGTTACCGTCGCCGGGCACCTTGCGGTCGGCGAAGAACCTCTCGACGGCCTGCGCGAGATTGAGGAGGAGCTTGGCCTGCGCGTGGACCCCGATAGGCTCATCCCCCTCGGGACGCGCCGCGTCGAGCAAGAGATCCCCGCCGGCCGGGACCGGGAGTTCCATGATGTCTACCTGTTGCACGACGCCACGCCCCCGCGTGACCTGCGGTTGCAGCGCGAGGAGGTCGCGTCCGTCGTCCGTATCGGCCTCGAAGCCGCGGAAGGTCTGCGTCCCGGCGGGAGTGCTCCCGCTGAAGAGTTCGCGGACGGCAGGTCTCGCTCCATCACCTTGAGCCTATCGGACTTCGTCCCGAACGATGATGACTACCTGGCGCGCGTGGCGGGGGCGGTGCGGGTTACGCTGTCGGGCGGCCGGCCGAGGCGTCTCTTCTAGCTCGCTCCTTCGGACGCTCCGAGCTCGTCCGCCTGCCGGGAGGCGAGATCCGCCCGCCACTTTGCTCCGCGCGCGTCTCGCATCAAATACTCTGACCTGTCGTTCGGATTCTCTTCTCCTGCTGCGCCCGCCAGCGCATCAGCGGCGTGAGCAGCGAGGTGAACGGCATCCGCAACGCGACGCGCCTCCTCGGGAGGCACCGCCGTAATGTTGCAGGCCGCCAGGGTTGCCAGATCCGCGCAGGCGAGGGCCGCATCCACGAGCGGCCCGGCCGAACGGTCTGATGCGATCCTCTTCGACAAGGTGTCGAGTTGCCGCCCGATATCCTGGGCGAGGCCCCGCACCACCTCCCGTTGCAGCGAGCCCGACCCGTCGAGACCCTTCCGACACGCCTCTTCAAGGATTCCGGCGGCGCGAACGCCCGCGATCACGGACGAGCGGACTAAGGTTTCGGACTGATCTCGCGGAGAGCCCATCGCCGGATATTGTATCCGACCCCGAGCCGGCGGCTCCTGTCCGGGAACCTATCCGGGTCAAGACTTTTGGTCAATCTTGATCAGCCAAATAGAACACCCTGCTCAGGGCAACCCACGATTTCTGCAATACAGTGTAACCACGAGCAGGAGAACTCAGGGAGGCGGCCATGACGTGTGATATTTGATACTAAAGCACTTGGAGATTAGAATGGCTTTGGGGTAAGCGAGGCGAGGAGTGAGGTTATGTTTCCGACGAAAATATTGCTGGCGACGGACGGCTCCGTGGAGTCGGAGCGGGCGGCGCGGATGGCGGTTACGTTATCCGGGAGGCTCGACTCGGAGCTTCACGTGCTCCATGTCGGGCACGTTCCGAACGTGTACAGTGCGCCCGAGGCAACTATAGTGGATCCGGAGTTTTACGAGAAGATGCGCGAGATCGGGGCGCGCGATGCCCGCGAGAAATTGGCTGGGGAGTTGGAAAAGATAGAGAAGATGGGGGGTAGGGTCGCGGGCTCTTACTCGGAGGTAGGACGGTCGGATGCGAGGATCGTGGCGGTGGCGGAGAGGATCGGGGCCGGGTTGGTCGTGGTCGGTAGCCGGGGCCTCGGACCGTTCAAGCGTGCTCTTCTGGGGAGTGTCTCCCACAGCGTGGTCCGTCACGCTCACGGCCCGGTCCTCGTCGTCCGGGACGGCGGGGTCGAGCGGGACTACTTGCCAGGCCGAGTGTTGCTGGCTCTCGACGGCTCGAAAGAGGCCGCAGCCGCGTCGCGGGCGGCGGTAGAGATAGCGGCGGCTACCGGCTCGGAGTTGCATCTGCTCTTCGTGCTGAGTAACGATCTCGGTCTGCCGCCAGCCCACGTGCTGGCTAGCGAGAGGTACGAGGAGGTCCTGCAGCAGGCCCGGCACGGCGCCCGCGAGTTCGTAGACCGGCAGGCCGAGAGCCTGGAGGCCGAAGGAGCGAAGGTCAAGGACGCGCACCTCGCATTCGGACGGGTGGACGAGGAGATCGTCAAACTGAGCGAGGAACTTGAGGCCGGGCTGATCGTCATGGGCAGCCGGGGCCTAGGAGGCGTGCGTCGGGCGCTTCTGGGCAGCGTCTCCGACTCGGTCGTGCGGCACGCCCACTGCCCCGTCCTAGTCGTGCGCGAAGATGCGCGCGAAGGAGGTAGCGAAGTCGTCAGCGAAGGCGCAGGTGCCAGCGCTGAGTAGCTCCCTTCAGGTGGCTTCTATGCGCCGGTAGCGGGCGATGGCGAACATAAAAGCGCCGTAGATGAAGAAACCCGCGGCGACGGCGGCGAGCATGTAGGAGCCGAGGGTCTGTTGCTGGACGGCTTCGAGAGCCCCGCCGAGGCCGCGGGTCTTCTTCGGATCGGAATGGTAGGCGGCGAAGAGCACGAAGGCGCCAGCGATACCGATGGCGAGGGCGCGGGCGGCGGTTCCGGCCTGGCCCGCGAACTTCACCCAGCGCTCCTCGTTTTCGGACATCTCAGCCAGCTTAAGGTCGCCGAGGAACTTGGACTTGTAGGCGGCGTGGAGTTGGTAGAGGCCGACCCCGATCACGACAAGGCCGACGAGTGCCGCCAGGATCTGGCCGACCGGCGGCTGATACGCCATCGCGCTCGCCGTCATGGCGTCCTCGGAGCTGTCTTCGGCGCCGAAGACGGACTGGGCGGCAGTGTAGGCCAGCGCGCCGTGGATGAGGCCGCTCCCGACGTAGGCGACGCGGCGGACGATGCCGCCGGTGTCCGAGCCCTTGTTGTCCGGGTCCATGACGCCCTGGACCACCTTCCAGAGCGCGTACCCGAAGAGACCCGCAGCCAGAACGACGAGCAGGAACTGTCCCAGCGGCTGCTCCCCGATGCTCTTTATAGCGCCGTCCGGGCTCGCGGTCTTGCCGCCGACGCCAACGGCCTCCATCATCGCCAACACCCCGATGGTCGCGTAGACCACGCCCTTCGCCACGTAGCCCGCGCGGGCCAGGCCCGCAATCCAGGGCCGCGCCTGGCGGGCCGCGTCGTCGGCCTGGTTCTTTACCTCTTCTATCGGTGCGTCTCTCAGCGCCACGGCTGGGCTCCTTTTGTATCGGTTCCCCACGGTACTGTACACTCGCGCCGCTTCCTCTGCCGGTTGCGGCAGCGGATCTCCCGGCGCGGTATATTGGGCGCATGAGGGTAGCTCTCGCCCAGATCAACACGACCGTCGGCGACGTGTGGGGCAACGCCGAGAAGGCCTCGGACGCCCTGGATAGGGCGCTGGAAGCCGGCGCGGACCTCGTCGCCTATCCCGAACTGACGACGACCGGCTACCCGCCGGAAGACCTCCTGATGCGCCCGTCCTTTATAGACGAAAACCTGCGGGCGCTGGAGGAGTTCGCCGCGCGCGTCCCGGAGGGCGTCGCCGCTGCCATAGGCTTCGTTGACCTGGACGCCGACCTCTACAACGCCTGCGCGGTTGTCTCCGGCGGGGAGGTACTGCACCGCTACCACAAGCGGTACCTGCCGAACTACGGCGTCTTCGATGAAAACCGCTACTTCCGGGAGGGCACGGGGGCGCCGGTCGCACGGCTGGACGGTGCGCTCGTGGGCGTCAGCGTTTGTGAGGATATCTGGTATCCAGGGGGGCCGGCCAGGGAGCAGGCGCTGGGCGGGGCGAGCGTGCTGCTCAACATCTCCGCCTCGCCGTACCACCGTCGCAAGGGTGCGTTCCGGGAGCGGATGTTGGGCGTGCGGGCTTCGGACTACGGGTGCTACGTGTTGTTCTGCAACCTCGTCGGCGGGCAGGACGAGCTGGTCTTCGACGGGCACTCGGTGATCTACGACCCGGAGGGCGAGCTCGTGGCGCGGGCGGATCAATTCCGGGAGGATTTGATCCTGGCGGACATCTTCCCGGAGCAGTCCCTGATCCAACGTCTCCACGATCCCCGCCCCCGCAAGGAGAACCCCGACACTCCTCCGCGCGTCATCGAGATATCCGCCAGCGTTGGGAAAGACCGGCCGGAACAGCCCGTCGAACACCGCGTCGAACCGCTGCTCTGCGAGGAGGGCGAAGTATTCGAGGCGCTCGTCCTCGGCCTCGGAGACTACTTCGGGAAGAACGGCTTTTCGCGGGCGGTGCTCGGTCTCTCCGGGGGTATAGACTCCTCGCTCGCCGCCGCCGTCGCTGTCGAGGCCCTGGGACCGGAGAACGTAACCGGCGTCCTCATGCCGAGCCGTTACACCACGGAACTGAGCAACACCGACGCCGCGGCGCTCGCCAAGAACCTCGGAATGGACACCCAGACCGTCGCCATAGGCCCGGCGTTCGACGCCTACCGTGAGATGATGCGGGGCGCCTTCAAGGGCCTCCCCGAAGACGTAACGGAGGAGAACCTGCAGAGCCGCATCCGGGGCAATATCCTCATGGCCCTGAGCAACAAGTTCGGCTGGATCGTGCTGAGCACCGGGAACAAGAGTGAGATGAGCGTCGGTTACTCTACACTCTACGGTGATATGGCGGGCGGATTCGCCGTTATAAAGGACGTGCCCAAGACGCTGGTCTACAGCGTGTGTCGCTACATAAACGAGTTGAAGGGGCGCGAGATCATCCCCGATTCGGTGCTCGTGAAGGAGCCCTCCGCCGAGTTGCGCGAGGACCAGCGCGACACCGACTCGCTGCCGCCCTACGATGTCCTGGACCCGATCCTCGAAGCCTACATAGAAGAGGATCGGGGCATCGCCGAGATAGTCGCCGCCGGCTACGACGAGGACGATGTGCGCCGCGTCATCCAGCTCGTGGACCGCGCCGAGTACAAGCGCCGCCAGGCCCCGACCGGGATAAAAGTAACCGGCCGCGCCTTCGGCCGCGACCGCCGCATGCCTATCACCAACCGCTACTCTGAACGCCCCGACGCAGAGTAGCTAGGCAACGTCGTGCCGCCGCAGGAGTAGACCGAGCAACGGACTTCGGGCGGTTTCCTCCGTCACGCGGGTGTCTTTCGCTTTGCTGGTTTCATTGTTAAGCGCCCGCGCGGCGTGTGTTTAATCTCCGGGAGAGCATATGAGGGCCGTGGACCCGCTCCTCGCGGGATTGATCAACGCGGACCGGGTAATTGGGCAATCTTGTTCACGTCCTGTATCGGGCCTGGGCCTACACTCTAGGTATGTTTGGCGCTACGAGACCGATCCGTTTACACGAGAGAGGGGAGATCTGAATGAGAAGCTGGAGAGGACTGACGGCCGGTGTATTTGCGGGAGCCGGAGTTGCTGCCGGGATGTCGGCGGCGACGGCGAGCCCGGCCCTCGCACACGAGAAATGGTTCAGTGAATCCGTGGAGTATCCGCTGCGCTGGGACCTGTTCGTCCAACCGCTGCCGCTCGCGCTCTTCGGGGCCGTGTTGCTCGCCACGCTCGCCGCCGGGCTGTTGTGGCGGGCGCGGGGACGCGGGTTCCTGCCCGGACTGAAAAGCTTCGGGGCCACGGGCGATCGGCGGGCCATGATCTTCGGCCTCGTACCCCTGATTCTGGGTATACACGTCGCCGTACCTCTCCTGGTGAACGGGGTTCAGGGCAACCTGTTCTCTTCCGACAACGCGCTGCCGGGCGTGTGGGCCAACTTCCTCGGTCTCGCCGAGACGTTCGTGGCGCTGGCGCTGTTCTACGGGGCTTTCACCCGGCTCGCCGCCGCCGCCCTGGCCGCCCTATGGTTCGCCGGATTGTTTTTGATTGGGTCTCAGCCGATG
>CALMWA010000084.1 GCA_937873125.1 uncultured Actinomycetes bacterium
CCGATGATGGCGAGGCTCTCGCCCGGCTCCACCGTTAGGCTCACGTCCTCCAGCGCCGTAACACCGCCGTAGCGGACACAGACGCCCTGCAGTGAGACCTGCGGAGGGTTGTTACTGCTGTTCGGCGAGGAGGTCAAGTTTGCGGGCCTGCTCTTCGACGTAGTCATAGTCCGAAGCCTGGACCTTCGCGTAGCCCTCTGCCCGGAGCAGGTCGAGGAGCTTCGGGTCTTCGATGTTCAGAAAGGCCTCGGTGAGGGCTTTCTCCTTGTCGTCGGCCAGATCGTCGCGGACCACCCAGGGGTAGCCCTCGATGGGCTCGGACTCTTTTATCACCCGGATCTTGCCCTTGTCGATCACGCCGTCTTTCTCCAGATCGTGCAGGATTCTGTCCTCCAGGCCGCCGGCGTCTACGCGCCCGTTGGCGACCGCCTGGGCCGTCGCGTCGTGGCCGCCGGTGTAGGTCTTCTCTCCGAGGTCCGTCCGGTAATCTATACCGGCCTCATCTAACATTATGGACGGGTATAGCGAACCCGAAGTGGAGGAGACGCTGCCGAAGGCGAAGGTTCCGCCCTCTATATCCTCCACTTCTCTGACGTCGCCGTCAGCGGGGGCGATAATCACGGAGCGGTACTTCGTCGTGCCGGTCTCGGGGTTGATCTCGGTGACTAGCGGGTGGATCTCCGCCCGCTGCCGCGCCTGTACATACGTGAGGCCGCCGAAGTATGCGAGGTCCAGCTTATTGGAGACCAAAGATTCCACGACCGCGTTGTAAGTGGTCGGCACTGAGACCTCTACCTCGCTCCCCAACTCCTCCGAGAGGTATTTTTCGAGTGGCTGGTACTGTGCCTCGACCTCCTCCGGGTTCTGGTTCGGGATGAGGCCCACCCGCAGCGTCTCTTCCTCGCCGGACGCCCCGCTGGAGGCTCCGCCGCACCCCGAGAGAAGCGAGACAAAGAGCGCGACCGCCAGAGCAGCGTAGAACTTTCTCTTCACGTTCCATCCTTCCGTCCACGAAACCGTGATGTTCTGTACAGATTCCCGCGTCTCGCGGGCCGTCCGGGGTTGGCGCGGCTTATATCCGCGATTTGACCTCTCGAAGTTAACACGCGGCACCAGTACGTTCAATCGAATAATCCTGGTATTCGACCGAAGTACCCGGCGGTTGGCAATTGCAGGACCTGCTGGAGCGTTAGCCGACCGTTGTGTCAAAAGTACGGTCTGGTACGGACAAGTACCCGCAGGCACCGGGGCCGAGCCGGTGCTTTTTCGTAGAGGGGATGATAGTGAGCGTCGCGCGAAATCCTGGAGTCGGTTACGCTGATGCCGAACGCTCATTATTTCGTGTGGGGCACGGTTCGTAAGGAGGTGATCGGCGGGAGCGGGAACTGCGGTGACGGCCGTATTGGGAAAGGCGAGAAAGGATAGGGTATGGCAGGAGAATATATTCTGGCTATAGACCAGGGGACCACGTCGAGCCGGGCGATAGTGTTCAACCACGACAGCGCGACGGTCGGGGAGGCGCAGCAGGAGTTCACGCAACACTATCCCAAGCCCGGCTGGGTAGAGCATGACGCCAATGAGATCTGGGAAGTAACCCTTGGGGTGATGCGGAAGGCGCTGGACGACGCGGGTGTGTCGCCGGACCAGATCGCGGCCATCGGCATCACCAACCAGCGCGAGACGGTTGCCGTGTGGGACCGCGAGACCGGAGAACCCGTCCATAACGCCATCGTGTGGCAGGATCGCCGCGGAGCCCAGATCTGCACCGAGCTCTCCGAGGCCGGTAACGACGAGATGGTCGCCAACAAGACCGGCCTGGTCATAGACGCATACTTCTCCGGCTCCAAGATCAAGTGGATGCTAGATAACGTCGACGGTCTGAAGGAGCGGGCGCAGAACGGCGAACTGGCCCTGGGCACGATGGACTCGTGGCTGATCTGGAAGCTCACCGGCGGCCGGGAGCACGTAACCGACTACTCGAACGCCTCCCGCACCCTGATGTACAACATCTTCGACCTCCAATGGGACGACGAGCTGCTAGAGATGCTCGGCGGCGTCCCGCGCGAGATGCTCCCCGAGGTGAAGGCCAGCTCCGTCGTCTACGGCAACACCGATGCCGAGGTATTCGGCGCGGAGGTTCCGGTCGCGGGCGTGGCCGGAGACCAGCAGGCCGCCCTCTTCGGTGAGGTCGCCTTCGAGAAGGGCCTGACCAAGAACACTTACGGGACCGGCTCCTTCGTACTCATGAACACCGGTACCGAGCCCATAAAGAGCGAGCGGGCAATGCTCACCACCATTGCCTGGGGTATCGGCGACGAACCCGTAGAGTATGCTCTCGAAGGCGCCATCTTCATCACCGGCGCCGCCGTGCAGTGGTTGAGGGATGGACTCGGGATCATCAAGGACGGAGCCGAGACCGAGGCGATGGCCGCGAGCCTCGACTCCAACGACGACGTGTACTTCGTCCCCGGACTCGTCGGCCTCGGCGCGCCGCACTGGGACTCGTACGCCCGCGGTACCATCGTCGGGCTCACCCGCGGAACGACCAGGGAGCACCTGGCGCGGGCGGCTCTGGAGGCCATGTGCTACCAGACCCGCGACGCCGTCGAGGCGATGTCCGCCGACGCCGGCTACGAAATCCCGACCTTCAAGGCCGACGGCGGGGCCGCCGCCAACCGCTGGATGGTGCAGTTCCAGGCCGACATCCTCGGCGTGCCGGTCGAAGTGCCGGAGACGCTGGAGACCACGGCCCTGGGCGCGGCGTACCTCGCCGGGCTCGCGGTCGGCTTCTGGTCGGACAAGGAGGAACTGAAGAGCCGGTGGCGTCTGCGTCGCCGCTACGAGCCGCAGATGGGCGAGGAAGAGCGCGAGCGGCTCTACGGACGCTGGCAGCAAGCGGTCGAGCGGGCCAAGGGCTGGGCGCAGGAAGCCGTCGAGTCGCCGCTCACATAGAAGGATCCTAATCCGGTCCCGGCGGTGGATTCTCCGCCGGGACTGCATCACAGGGAAAGGAATTGAATGAAGAAGCTCATCAACGCCCCTGACAAGGTCGTCGAGGAGATGCTGCGGGGGATGGAGTTGGCCCACGGCGGCCTTATCCGCGTGATCCCCGAGGTAAGCGTCGTCGTGCGCGCCGACGCCCCGGTGCAGGGTAAGGTCGCCCTCATCTCCGGCGGTGGCTCCGGCCACGAGCCGACCCACGGTGGCTACGTCGGCCCCGGTATGCTCGACGCCGCCTGCGCCGGCTCCGTGTTCACCAGCCCCACCCCGGACCAGATGCTCGAAGCTACGAAAGCCGTAGACGGCGGCGCGGGTGTCTTCTACGTCGTCAAGAACTACACCGGCGACGTACTCAACTTCGAGATGGCCGGCGAACTCGCCGAGGCCGAGGGCATCCAGACCGACTACGTCGTGGTCAACGACGACGTGGCGGTCGAGGACTCGACTTATACGAGCGGTCGGCGCGGAGTTGCGGGGACTATCTTCGTGCACAAAATCTGTGGCGTGGCGGCGGATGATGGAAAAGATCTCGCCGGTATCAAGGAACTGGCGGAGAAGGTGAACGGCAACGTCCGGTCGATGGGCATGGCGCTCACCAGTTGCACGCCGCCCGAGGCCGGGGAGCCCATCTTCGAGATCGCCGACGACGAGATGGAGATCGGGATGGGCATCCACGGTGAGCCCGGCACCGCCCGCAAGAAGATAGAGCCCGCCAACAACATAGTGGACGAAATGCTTGAGAAGATCCTCGGCGACTCTGTGGACTTCTCGGGCTCGGACGTGGCCGTGATGGTCAACGGCATGGGCGGAACCCCGCTCATGGAACTCTACGTCGCCTACGCCCACATCGCCGAGGTCCTCGACCGCGAAGGCGTAAACGTCTTCCGCATGCCCTACATCGGAGACTACATGACCTCGCTGGAGATGGCCGGGTTCTCCATCACACTGCTCAAGCTTGACGACGAGATGAAAGGCTACCTGACCGCGCCGTGCGACGTTGCGGCCGGCCGGCCGTTCTGAGATAGACTCAAGGCCGGGTCGTGGACGGGGCGTCTTGAGGCGTCCCGTCTCGCTCGCTGGCGATAGGTTTTCAGACGCCGTGGACGGCTTCGCGCAGCGCGGCCGACATCTTCGCCGGGTCTTCCGCCTGCCAGACGTTTCTGCCGAAGATGAGGCCCTTCGCGCCGGCCTCTATCGCGCCGCGGGCGGCGGCGATTACTTCTTCGTCGGAGCCGCCCTTCGCGCCGCCTAAAGTGAGCACGGGGACGGCGCAGCCTTCGATCACGTCGGCCATCGTATTTGGGTCCCCGGTGTACTCGGTCTTTATCGCGTC
>CALMWA010000085.1 GCA_937873125.1 uncultured Actinomycetes bacterium
TTATTGTCGCGGCCACGAATCATGCTGAGATACTGGATCACGCGCTGTTCCGCCGCTTCGATGACGTGCTCCATTACGAGTTGCCCGACGCAGAACAGATAGTCGCCCTGTTCAGGAGCCGCCTGGCACGCTTCGTCGAAGGGAGGATTCCTTGGAAAAGTCTGGCGAAGGCTGCCGCCGGTCTCAGCTACGCGGAGATCGTGCGCGCGGCGGATGAAGTACTCAAGGAGGCGCTGATCGAAAAGCGCAAGCGCGTCACCGCGCCCGAGATTCGGCAGATGATCGACGAGCGTCAAGATGTCGCGGGCAGAATGAACAGACGTCCATGACCACGGCTGCCTTCAAGCGGGTTAATGGATCAGAATAGTAGGCAGAACCGCCATTTAATCCTCGAAGGCTTCACCGAGACAGAGCGGTTCAAGTCGGTTCCTTCAAATCGTGGTTCTAGAAAGAACGTCCCTGAGCGGAATCGCTCCGAACACGGAGCCGCGTTGCTCGATCAGATCGGGGAACTAAGGCCGGAGTTAGCAGCCGCCCGGCAGGCTCAAGAAGAAGCCGGTCTGGAAAGCGGTTTCGGTCTGAAGGTAGAGTTCGAGAGCTTTCCTGATGTCCCCCTGGCGTTCGAAAGCCTGGACCAGAAGCGCCAAGGCATCGAGTTGTTGAATGTGCGTGAAGAGGGGCAGCGCACCAACGCAACCGTCTTGGTACCGGACGGAAAGTTGGAGCACTTCGAGAAACTTATCCGGGACTACCTGGAAGAAAAACAGGATCGCCTGGGCAGACCTCGCGATAATAGGCGACTTCTCGACGCTATCGAGCGGGTACGTGCCGCGAGCTTAAAGTCTCTGTGGACGGATGCTGAGTCGGTCTTCCCGTCTTCAGACGACGAGACCTTTTGGTGGGAAGTTTGGCTGCCGATACGCGGTGACCGCGCCGCCACAGTGGAAAACTTCCGAAGGCTGGCGGAGGCACAGGAGTTCCGTGTGGCGTCTGGCGAATTGGATTTTCCGGAGCGGACCATATTGCTGGTACACACCTCCGCCAGGCAGATGAAGCGCTCCATCACGACGCTTAACACCATTGCCGAGCTTAGGCGGGCCAAGGAAACTGCCGAGTTCTTCGATTCCTTGCCACCCGAGGAACAGCCCGAATGGCTAGACGATTTCCTCAACCGCACCCGCTTCGCCGGGCCGGACGAGATCGTTCCCCACGTATGTGTGCTGGATACGGGAATCAACAATGGGCATCCTTTGATAGCGCCTCAACTCGCTGATTCTGATCTGCACACCGTAGAACCGGCCTGGGGAACGGACGATTCTGAGGGACACGGTACGCGCATGGCGGGGCTTATCCTGGCCGGAGATTTGACGGAAGCGGTCATCTCGGATCGACCGGTCGAGATCAGTACTCGACTGGAATCGGTCAAGCTACTGGATCGCAACGGGGGAAACACGGGAGATTCTCAGCACCATGGCCATCTAACCACCGAAGCGGTTGCCCGACCAGAGATCACGGCTCCCTATCGCCGTCGCGTATTTAGTATGGCGATAACCGCCAGAGACGACCGTGATCGGGGCCGTCCTTCTGCTTGGTCAGCAGCGGTCGACCGTCTGGCGGCTGACGTCGAAGATGATGGAGCAACCCCAAGACTGCTAGTGGTCTCCGCAGGGAACATAGACGATCCGAACGCGTGGACCGACTACCCGAACAGCAATAGCACCGACGGTATCCACGATCCTGGTCAGGCTTGGAACGCACTGACGGTCGGCGCTTGCACCGATCTTATTCATATCACGGATCAGGACGCCAGCGGCTACCAGCCAATCGCATCTCGCGGAGGACTCAGCCCTTTCAGCACAACATCATCCACCTGGCAAAAGCATTGGCCTTTGAAACCCGATGTAGTCCTCGAGGGAGGAAACGCAGCCAAAGATGCCCTGGGGGCAGTCTGGATACCCAGCTTGAGTCTTCTGACATCTCACCATGTTCCAAACCAGCGCCTATTCACGACGATAAACGCAACCAGCGCGGCAACGGCGCTCGCCGCCCGTATGGGAGGGCAAATAATGGCGGCGTATCCTGGGCTCTGGCCCGAGTCGGTTCGCGCTTTGATAGTGCATTCTGCTGAGTGGACCCCCGAGATGCGGCGCATGTTTCTTCCAGATGGAGACCAGTCCAAGAAGATCGACTACGGAAGCCTTGTTCGCCATTGTGGGTTCGGTGAACCAGACCTGGACCGCGCCTTGTGGAGCGTTTCGAACTCCTTGATCATGGTAGTAGAAGGGGAGTTGCATCCGTTCATGCGGGAGACTGGCAAAGATCCTACGTTGCGAGATATGAACCTGCACCGGCTACCCTGGCCGTTAGAAGAACTCGAAGCGCTACGCGATGCGCAAGTAGAGATGCGTGTCACCTTATCGTACTTTGTGGAGCCCAACCCTTCGGAACGAGGATTCCGCTCACGCTACCGTTACGAATCTCACGGGTTGCGTTTCGAAGTAAAGCGGGGACACGAGTCGGAGCTGGATTTTCGAACGCGTGTCAACGCAGCAGCGCGAGATGAAGAAGAAGGTACGCGTAGGAGCAGCGACGGCGGTGATCCCGGCTGGCTCATTGGCAAGCAAAACCGGCATAGAGGATCACTCCATTCCGACACATGGCGCGGTAGCGCAGCGGAACTTGCCAGTCGCGGAAGTTTGGCAGTCTACCCGACTCTTGGTTGGTGGAAGACACGGCCAGGCCTAGCGCGATACAACAAGTCCGCACGATACTCACTTATCGTCTCCATCCGCGCGCCGAAGGTCGATGTCAACCTCTACAACGCAGTCGCTAACCAGATTGCTATATCATTGGATGTAGAAGCATAATGTAACTTCATGTCCATCACCGATATCGGCGTGAGGTAACCATTTTGTTAAGAGAGAAGTGGCTCGGTTTTGAATCCCGCTAATAAACCACGGGCGCTGGGCTATCGAAGTTATGAGTCAAAGAGATGAATATTGGCTATTAGTACTCCGCTACCAATTTACGGGGCTACCTTCAAGAGCCACTCCTTCGCCTCTATTACCTCCTCGTAGGTTAGGCCGTGGCCGGTGTCGCGCCAGCGGAGGTTCACGTCGGCGCCGGCTTCGGTTAGGATGTCGGCGAGGCGCTGGGTGTTGTCCGGTGAGATCATCTGGTCCATGCGCCCGGCGGCCATGAAGATGGGCATCCCGGAGAGATCGGGCATCGTCTCCGGCTCGAACGGGACCATCGACCGGAATAGCACCGCCGCTCGCAACAGCCTCGGATGCAGCAGCATAAGGCTGGCGGCTATGTTGGCGCCGTTGGAGTAACCGACCGCGACGAGCTTGCTCCGGTCGAAGCCGTACTCTTCGGCGGCGGCTTCTATGAACCCGGCGAGTTCGTGGGTGCGGAAGAGCAGGTCTTCGTGGTCGAAGACGCCCTCGGCGAGGCGGCGGAAGAAGCGGGGCATCCCGTGTTCCAGCACCTTGCCGCGCGGGCTGAGGAGAGCCGCGCCGGGCGCAAGCTCTTTGCCGAGCGGGATCAGGTCGTTCTCGTTGCCGCCCGTCCCGTGCAGGAGCAGTATCGTCACGCCGGAGTCATCGTTGCCGGGCTCGTAGCGGTGGGTGAAGCCGAGGTCGCTGCTCATACGTCTCCTCCAGTCGGGACGCGGAGTGGGGGTAGGACTTCTTCGAGTTGGCCGCGGCGCTTCTCCAGCCACGGCGGGAGCTTTAGGTGCGTGCCGAGTTCGGACGGATCCTCGTCGGCGGCGAAGCCGGGCGGGTCGGTGGCTATCTCGAAGAGGACGCCGCCGGGCTCGCGGAAGTAGATGGAGTGGAAGTAGTTTCGGTCCAGGACGGGGGTGATGTTGTAGCCGAGGCCGGCTACCTCCGACCGGATCTCTTGCAGATGATCGTCGTCCGTGGCCCGGAACGCGACGTGATGCACCGTGGCGACGCCCATCCTACCGCGAGACTCGCTAGATCCATCCACCACGTCCACCAGGTTCCCCGGTCCGCCATCCTCGGCCTCGAAGCGGTAGCGCCCGTCGCCATCTATGACGGAACGGAAGCCGAGATGTTCGGTCATGAGCTTCGCGGTGCGCTCCGGATCGCGTTCGGAGAGGGTTACGTGGTGGAAGCCGCGGACGGCGTGCTCGGCGGGAACGGTGGCGCTCGGCCAGGGCTCGCGGTCCTCGTCCGAAGCAGCGATGATCTCCAACCGCATACCGTCCGGGTCGGCGAAGGAGAGGACGGTGTCATCGAAGCGTTGCTCCGGCTTCTCGAACCGGATGCCGCTGTCTATGAGCCGCTGTGTCCAGTAACCCAACGAGTCCGCCGGTACGGAGAAGGTGGTAACGGTTAGCTGGCCGGTACCCTGAAGGCCGAGCGGAGCGTTTCCCCAGGGGAAGAAGGTCATGATGGTGCCGGGGCTGCCCGCGCCGTCGCCGTAGTAGAGGTGGTAGGTCTCCGGGTCGTCGAAGTTGACGGTCTTCTTCACCAGCCGCAGGCCGAGGACGCCAACGTAGAAGTCCACGTTGCGCTGCGGGTCGCCGGAGATGGCCGTTACGTGATGTATCCCTGTGGTGGCGGTGCTCATCGCGTCGCTCCTATCTGATGGATTCTACTGCAACACATGATGGGCGAAGGCGTGGTGTTCCTGGGTTACGAAGCGCGGTATCTACGGTCGGACCATCACCTTGATCGCCTCGCGCTCGTCCATCGCGGCGTAGCCGTCGGGGACGCCATCGAGGTCCACCGTCAGGTCGAGCACAGGGGAGGGGTCGAGAGTGCCGGCGATCACGTCTTCGAGAAGCTCGGGGATGTAGGCCCGAACCGGGGCGACGCCGCCGTGCAGCGAGATGTTCTGCCCGAACATCCGCCAGCGGTCCACGACGTGGTCATTGTGCGGCACCCCGACGTAGCCGACCGTCCCGCCCGGCCGCGCGATGGCGATGGCCGTGTCCGTGGACGACTTCGCACCCACGCACTCCAGCACTGACTCTGCGCCGCCGTTCGTCATCTCCAGCACCTCGCTCACTGCCTCCTCATCGCGGGTGGCCACGATGTCGGTCGCCCCGAACTTGCGTGCTATCTCCAGGCGATCATCATGATGGCCGAGCATGATGATCCGCTCCGCTCCCTGCCTCTTCGCCGCCAGCACCGCGCACAGCCCGACGGCCCCATCACCGATGACAGCAGCCGTTCCACCCTCTCCCACGTCGGCCGCAACCGCTGCGTGGTGTCCCGTACCCATCACGTCCGTGAGCGGCAGGGTGGCGGCGAGCAGCGCGTCGTCGCCCTCCATCGAGTCGGGCAGCTTCACGAGCGTACCGTCGGCGAACGGCGCCCGGACGGCCTCGGCCTGACCGCCGTCGTTGGTCTTTCCCCACGCGGAGCCGTTGACGCATGAGGTGTGCAGGCCCTTCTGGCAGAACTCGCAGGTGCCGTCGGAGTAGACGAAGGGCGCTATAACCATATCTCCCGATTTGACGCTCTCGACCTCCGGGCCCACGTCCTCGACCACGCCCATCCACTCGTGGCCGCAGCGGTAGCCGGACTCCCACTTCTGAATGCCGCGGTAGAACCAGAGGTCCGAGCCGCAGATGCAAGCGTGTGTGATCCTCACCACCGCGTCGGTCGGCTGCTCTATCCTGGGATCGGGGACGTTTTCTACCCGGAGATCTCCGGGGCCGCGGAAGACGGTTGCTTTCATGGGGTGCTCCCTTCTTGTTCTAGGTCGTGACGCTCGCAGAGGGTGATCTACGAGACTAGTTCGAGTGCCTGGCTGGCCTTCGGCTGTAGTGGATATGCCGGCTCGTCTGGATAACTTTCAGAGACCGGGACCAAAGATCCAACCGATGCTCCAAGCTGCACTGTGAGTCGAGACAGCGAGTTTTGATCCTCTCTGCGAGCCAGAGTATCCGCTCGCATGCTGTCCCGGCGCTGCTCCAACCGTTTATGCGCCCATCTGGGTGGTGTGGCGCGGCTCGATGTGGACGACGACCCGCTCGTCGCCGGGCTGGTGGAAGGGATACTTGTCCTGCCCGAGATATTTCTTCGCCATCGCGTTGATAAAGTCCAGGTCCGGGTCTTCTTCGATGTGGGCGACTTCGCCCCGGATCTCCAGGTAGCGGTACGGGTTCTCCGGGTCTACGATGGAGAGCGCCAGCCGCGGGTCCCGGCCCACGTTGCGGTACTTCTGGCGGGTCTTCGTCTGGCTGAACTTGAGGTGCTCTCCGTCCCAGTCGAACCAGACGGGGTTGTTCTGTGGCTCCCCTTCAGGGCCGAGGGTGGCGACGTGCGCGAGCGCCGTGCTCTTCAACAGGTCTTTGTAGTCCGGCGGGATCTCGACTTTACCGTTCTCCGTGGTCATCCGGTTCCTTTCGTTGTTGGGTTGCTATCTTCGAAGAGTTTATCCTCTTGAATAATCGCGGCGCTCCTTCGCCACGGCTTCGCGCACCGCCGGGACGATTTCGCTCGCGAATACCTCGACCTGACGCTCGTGGTCCTCCGTCGGCCAGTAGATGAACGTGTCCATCCCGAACTCGAGGACGAAGCGGGTTAGTTGCGTGGTCCAGGTCGAGACCGGTCCTTCCAAGAGTCCATCGCCCTCGTCCCCGATCCTGCCGGATAGGTTATAGACGCGCTTTATCTCCGCGGGCTTTCTGCTCGCCTCGGCGGCGCCGGCGTCTATCCGCTCGTGCAGCTCCGGTAGACGCTCGGGAGGCGCCCAGAATAGCGACGGAACCCAGCCGTCCGCCAGCCGGCCCACGAGGTGCAACATCCGGGGACCGGCCGCGCCGACCCAGATGCCGATGTCGTGGGCGGGTTTCGGACCAGGTCGCATGCCGTTTAGCGCGTAGATCTCACCGTCGAACCGCAGCGAGCGCTCCTCGCTCCACACCAGCCGCATAACCTCGATAGCTTCCTCCACGGAACGGACCGCCTCTGATGGGCTCCTGCGCGGTCCGTCCATCGCAACGATGGCGTCCCAGAACGCGCCCGCACCCAACCCGATCTCCACCCGTCCGCCGGAGAGCACGTCCAGGCTCGCTGCCGCCTTCGCGAGCATGGCGGGCGGTCGCAGGGGCAGGTTCGCCACGTCCGGGAAGAACCGGACGCGCTCCGTGACCGGAACGAGCGTGGAGATGAGCGTCCACGTATCTAGAAAGCGTCTCTGGTACGGGTGGTCCTGGATGCCGACGAGATCCAGCCCCGCCCGGTCGGCGGCACGCGCTATCCGGGCCGCGTGATCCGCCGGGTCCGCCAGCGGCTCCACGCTGACGCCGAATTCCAACTCTCTACCGTAGTCCGTCACTTAGTTTCCTTTCCGGTGCCGCTCCGCAACCAAAGTGTCGCCACCAGCGAGATCAGGAGCGCCAGGATCAGGACCAGGAAGGCGTCCGAGAACGGCGCGGCGTCCAGCCCGTAGAGCGGGTTCAGCGCCCCGGCCCCCGCCTCCTTTCGGGCTGCCAGGAACGCGCCGATCACGGCCGGGCCGGTCCCGCCGCCGAGGAAGAACAGGCCGTTGAAGATCCCCAAGCCT
>CALMWA010000086.1 GCA_937873125.1 uncultured Actinomycetes bacterium
ACCAGGCTCAGGAGCGCCCACAACCCCACGGCCATAAGGCCCGACCACACCCGGCGCGTCCGGCCGGCCGCTTCCAGGGTGGAGCGCGGGTTCCTCAGAACACCGAGAACCGGAAAATCGTGAGATTGCATCGAACGCACCCCTTTCCGCCTCTGCGGGATCCCTACCGCGAGCGATTCTAGCAGTAGCCAGGTATGCGACGAGCGCGGTGCGCCGCTTCTCCGGGTACTATGCCGTTGTCCACGAATGCCAGAGGAGGGAATTGCTCGCCGTAGTCATTGCCGATACGCACATCCCGCGCCGCGCCAAGAAGCTGCCGGACGCGCTGATTCCGCATCTGGAGCGCGCGGATCTCATCCTGCACGCCGGCGACCTGATGGACCCGAAGCTACTGAACGAACTCGGCGACTACGCTCCTGTCAAAGCCGTGCGCGGCAACGTGGATTCTATGGAGCTGGATCTTCCAGAGACGATGGAGTTCGACCTCGGCGGCATCGCTGTAGCCATGATCCACGACTCTGGCCCGAAGAAGGGCCGCCGGGCGCGCGTGAAGCGGCGCTTCCCGGAGGCCCGCGTGATCGTCTTCGGACACTCGCACATCCCCTGGCTCGAAGACGAGGACGGGCTGCTCCTACTCAACCCCGGCAGCCCGACGGACAGGCGCCGCCAGCCGGAGTACACGTTTGCGCTGCTTCACGCGGAAGGGGGAGAGGTACGGGCGGGAATTCTGGCTGTCTGAGGCACAAACTTGCCTGGCAGGCTATAACATAATCTCAGGGTTATCTGCGACGCCGGCTTGTAGGTATCTTCCGGACCATCCGTCTGGAGATGAGTTAGAGAGGATCATGACAACCACTCGTAAGGGTACCAAGTCGCGTGCGCGGCGAACCTCCGGCGGGACCGGAGAGCTTCGCTGACGGCCCTTACCGTACTGCTGCCGCTCCTCCTGGCGCTCGTGTCCGCACCCGCCGCGCTCCTCGCGGGAGCCCTGCGTCCCCGCTACGCAGCGCCCGTGGGCGCCGCTTTCGCCGCCCTCGCCGTCCTAGCGACGGTCCGGGGATGGAGTGCGGGCGGCGGGACGGTCGACGTGCCGTGGGCGCCCACCTACGACCTGCGCTTCACCGTGGAACTCGACGGGTTGGCCGTCCTGTACGCATTGCTGGCTACCGGGATCGGCTGCGCGGTTCTCGTGTACTCTTCGCATTACCTGCCGCTGCACCTGGAGCACGAGGGACGCCCGGAGTCGGAAGGGACGAGCTTCTATTTCTTCATCCTGCTCTTCATGGGGTCGATGGTGGGGCTCGCGATGGCGCAGGACCTCATACTATTGTTCGTGTTCTGGGACCTCACGGCCATCGCGTCGTACTACCTGATCGGTTTCGACCGGCACGAGGAGGACTCGCGGGCCTCGGCGCTCATGGCCCTGCTCGTCACCGGGATAACGGCGGTCTTTCTCCTGATCGGGGCGCTCATGCTCTACGCGGCCCACGGCACGTTCTCCATCCCCGAACTTACCCGGCTGACCGAGCCCGGACCACTTCTCGCGGTCGCGGGCGGACTCATCGCCGTCGCCGGGCTCGCCAAGAGCGCCCAGGTTCCGTTCCACTTCTGGCTGCCGCGCGCGATGGCCGCCCCGACGCCCGTATCCGCCTACCTCCACTCGGCCGCGATGGTGGCGGCCGGGGTTCTGCTCATCGGGCGGGTGTACCCCCTGATCCAGAAGAGCGATCTCCTCCTCGACGCCCTGCTCGTCGTCGGGCTCGCCTCGATGGCGGTCGGCGGCGTCCTCGCCCTCACCCGCGACGTCCTGAAACAACTTCTCGCCTACTCCACGGTCTCCCAGTACGGCTACGTGGTCTTCATGTACGGTCTCGGCGGCAAGTACGGCGCCGCCGGCGCGGCCTTCTACGTGATAGCCCACGCCCTCTCCAAGAGCGCACTCTTCCTTACCGCTGGCGCGGTTACGGAGGCAACGGGGGAGGACCGGCTCTCCCGCCTCGGCGGGATGCGTAAGCCCTTGCCAATGCTCGCGCTGGCGAGCGGTCTTGCCGCCGCCGGACTGGCTGCGCTCCCCCTGACCATCGGGTTCTTCAAGGACGAGCTGTTCTTCGGCGCTGCGCTGGAGCGGGGGCCGGTATTCTCCGCCCTCACCGTCCTCGGGGCGGCGCTGACGTTCGCCTATATCTGGCGTTTCTGGAGCGGCATCTTCCTCGGCGCTCCGCGCGACGGTGCTTGTGGGGTCCCGGTCGCGCTCGTTGCGCCGGTCGTGGCGCTCGGAGCGTTGGTGCTCGTGGGCGGCGTCTTCGTCGGGCCTTTCGCCGAGCTTGCGGTAGCCGCCGGGACGGTCTCCTACGATGCCCCGGCGGTCGTGGAGCCCGCCTACCATCTGGATGCCCGGCCGGAGAACCTCATGGCGCTCGCGGCTTACGCGCTGGGGGTGTTGATCGTGGTCTCGCGCCCCGTGTGGTCGGGGGCGGCGATGGGGGTGTCGCGCCTCGGAGAGGTGGCCGGACCGGAGCGGTTGTACGACCTGACGGTCCGCGGGCTCAACCGCTTCTCGGATTTCGTGCACCGGGCGGAGGTGCGGGACCTTCGTAGCCGGGTCGCGGCGATACTGTTGCCGGCTGGGATACTCGTCGGGGTGGGGTTTCTGGTGACGCCCACGGAGGGCGCGTACCGGGTAGGGGAGGTGCGGGCGCAGGACGCGCCCCTGATCCTGGCGCTCCTCTCGGTCGCGGTCGCCTCGCTTACGACGACCATTACCCGCCGGCACGTTACGCTGGCCCTGGTGCTCTCCAGCGCCGGCTTCGTACTGGCGCTCGTCTATGCTTTCTTCGGCGCGCCGGATGTGGCGCTGGTCGCGGTGCTTGTAGAGACCATCCTGACCCTCGTATTCGTGGCGACGCTCAAGCTCGTGCCGCGCAAGGTGCTGCACCGCCAGGCCGGGCTTCCGACGGAGCGGCCCCGGCGCAAGGTCTTCTTCTCGGTAATCGCCGGGGCGTTCGCCTTCGCGGTCGTGTGGGGGACGCTCTCCCAGCCCGCCGCCGAAAGGAGCGTGGCTGACGAGCACCTCCGGCTCACGCCCGAGGCGCACGCCAAGGACGCGGTAACGGCCATACTAGCCGACTTTAGGGGGCTGGATACTCTGGGTGAGATCTCGGTAGTCGCCCTCGTCCTGCTTGCGGTCGCCACCCTCTTGAACGCCGGACGGCTCAGGTGACGAGCGTCCTGACCAGGATGGTGGCGAAGCTCCTCCTCTTGCCGACGCTCGTCGCCGCCGTCGCCATCCTCGTCAAGGGCTACACGCAGCCCGGAGACGGGTTCTCCGCCGGCATCGTGGCCGGGCTCGGGGTAGTGCTTCAGTATCTCGCCTTTGGCCGCGAGGAGGCGGAGAAGCTCCCGGTGGTCCGCAGCGCCGGGGTCATAGCCTTCGCAGGGCTCCTGATCTCGCTTTTCGTCATGCTCGCGCCGCTCTTTCTCGGAGACCCCATCCTGACCCACTACCCGCCGCCCGAGGCGGAGGTCCTGATCTTCGGGACGCTCGAAATACTTACCGCCGTGCTCTTCGACGTGGGCGTCTTCCTGCTCGTCTTCGGGTTCTCGGTCGGGACGGTCGGCATAATCTCCCGCTCCATAGCCGTCGAGGAAGAGTACGCGGCTGACGCGATAGAGCCGGACTCTGAGCCGGGTACGGAGGCGCGGTCGTGATCCTCACGATCTCGCTCGTCATCGCCGTGATCTTCGGGGCCGGGGCTTTCCTGCTCCTGCAGAGAGACCTCTTCCGCGTCGTGATTGGGATAGTCTTGATCTCGAACGCCGCCAACCTGTTTATCATCGCGTCGGGTCTATCGCGAGGCGAGCCCCCGATCTACCCGCTACCGGAGGGCTCGCCAGTGAGCGACCCGCTGGTGCAGGCGATGACGCTGACGGCCATCGTCATCAGCTTCAGCGTCGCCGTCTTGCTCCTCAGCCTAGTCTACCGGCTCTACACCTCGCACGGCACGGTGGACCTCGAAGACATCTCGGAGATGGAGGTGCGCGAGGCCGAGGCCCTGGAGCGCGAAAGCGACCCGGAGCGCGAGGAGGAGCCGGCTTCGAGGCCGGAGGAGGTCGAGTTGCGGGAGGATACGCGGTGAGCGGCTCCTTGCTCCTCGTCCTCCCGATTGTGATCCCCTGGACGCTCGCGGCGGTCTTCGCCCTGCTCGATGGGCGCCGGCCGTGGGTAGCCTGGCTCGCGGTCGCGGGCCTCGGGGGTGCCTTCGTCTCTGTCGTGCTGCTGACGTTCCGGGTGCTGCGCGGCGGGCCGGTCGAAATGGTGGCCGGCGGCTGGCCGGAGGGCGTGGGGATCACGCTCCGGGCCGACGCCCTGGGGGTTACGTTCGCGGCGCTCTCGATGGGCGTGATCCTGGCCTCACTGCTCTACGAGGTCTTCGGTGGTGTGCGCTCCCGGACGTTCCCGTCCCTGGTACTTTTCATGGCCGCCGGGCTCTCGGGCCTCTTCCTGACGGGGGACATCTTTAACTTCTACGTGTTCTTCGAGATCTCGATGACCGCGGCCTACGTCCTCTCCAGCTACCGGGAGAAGGACTACCAGGTGCGCGCGGCGTTTATCTTCGCGATCATAAACCTCCTGGGGTCGGTGGTCTTCCTTATCTCGGTCGCCGCGCTCTACCACGTTACCGGCAGCCTCGACATGCAGGTGGTCGCCGCACGCCTTGCGAACGTGGAGCCGAACTCGGTCATAACCATCTCGGTCGCCGTTTTCGTGGCCTTCTGCCTCAAGCTCGGCCTCTTTCCGTTCCACTTCTGGCTCCCGGCGGTCTATGTCGGCAGCCACGCGCCGGTCGCGGCGATCCTTTCCGGCGCCCTGGCGAACATCGGGGGTTACGGCCTGTTGCGCTTCGGCGGCGGCATCCTCCCCAAAGAGCTGGAGCTCGGCACGACGGTGGTCCTCATCCTCGGCACGGCGAGCATCATCTACGGGGCGCTGCAGGCGATCTCGCGCCACGCGACGGTCGAGGTGTTGGCCTACTCGGCGATAGGGCAGGCCGGCTACATCCTGATCGCGCTGGCCATCGGCGGCACGGTCGGCTTCGGGGCGGCGGTCGTCTACGCGGTCGTCAACTCCCTCAACAAGACGCTTCTATTCCTC
>CALMWA010000087.1 GCA_937873125.1 uncultured Actinomycetes bacterium
AGCCCGAAGCGGAATCTCCGCTCCGGGCTCTCGGTGTGGCGTTACGGCTAACGTTCTCTAGCTGACGCTCTTCAGCTCGCCCTGCACGATGAGGCGCTGCGTGTAGTTAGGCAGGGTGCAGGTCTGAAGGCTGACGATGTTCTTGCCGGGTACGGGCTGCGTGACGGAGTAGTTGCTCGGGTCCACGCGGAACTTCCTGAAGACCTCGTAGGTGTAGGTCTGGCCGTCTGCGCCGGTCAGGAGGATCTCATCGCCCTTCTGAAGCTTCGGCAGGTCGTAGAACTGCAGGTAGCTGCCCGTGTCCTTGTAGCCGAGCCGGTGTCCGGCGATGTACACGTTCGCCTCCTGCTCCCACGGGAACCCCGTCCCTTCGACGTGCATGGTGCCCCGGTCCAGAGTACCCGTGTCGCTCGCGGGAGCGGTGTAGACCGGCACGCCCTCCACCCGCTCCATCTTCGGGACGGTGAGCGTCATGCTCGTGTCCTTCGGCGTCGCCGGCTTCTCGGGGGCCCCGACCAGGCCCGTCTTGACCGTCCCGACCTCCGGGTTCGTCGGCGGCGCTCCGCCACCAAAGAGCCAGTAACCCAGAAGGCCGAGCCCCGCCATCACCGCCAGCACGCTAGACATCGTCACCAGGGCTTTCGACCGCTGCTTAAGATATTTCTTCATCGTTCTCGACCTCCTCTCGGTTATATTGCTCGCTTCTTACAACTACCAAGATAAAGCCTGCAGGTGACATATCGGTTACAAAAAGGAGTGTTATTGGAAACAGTTTTCTCCGGGTTGGCGTCTTTTAGGAAGCACCCGGCGCATCGACATCACGGTGCGCCGGATGTGGAAGAATCGCCGGGTCCGCGAAGCTCAGGCGACACCGGTAAGTTCGGCCTGAACGATCAGACGCTGCGAGTAGTCGGGGAGGGTGCAGGTCTGGAGGCTGACGACGCTCTTGCCGGGTACGGGCTGCGTGACACCATAGTCACTGGGATTGACGACGAACTCCTGGAAGACCGTATAAGTGTAGGTGGTGCCGTTGGCGTCGGTCAGGATCACCTCGTCGCCGTTCTCTAATTTGTCGAGGTCGTAGAAGACCAGAAAGCTGCCGGTTCCGGCGTATCCGAGGCGGTGCCCGGCGATGTACACGTTGGAGCCGTTCTCCCACGGAAACCCCGTCCCTTCCACGTGCAGCGCGCCGCGGTTCATCGTCGCCTCGTCACTGGCTACGGAGGTGAAGACGGGTACGTCCTCCACCCGCTTCATGGCCGGGACGGTCAACTTCATCTCCGCGTCCTCGGGTGCCGTGGCGTGCTGCCCGAAGGCCTCCTTGAAGATGCTGCCGGCCGCCGAGAGCGGCGAACCCCCGAGGAGCAGCGGGTACCCGATAAAACCGATGCCGGTAAGGATCATGAGTATAGAGATGAACCCTACCAGCACCTTCCCGGTACGCCGCGTCCTGTAAGTTTTCATATCTTCGACCTCCCCCTCCGGCTGGGTTGTATGGTTAGCACGGAGAAACTACCGCACAAAGGCAACATAATGGTTACAGAGTGGAATTGTAACGGTAACGGTACGCTTGTTCCGCCGGAGCCGGAGAAGTACATCACGCATCCATTTTTTTCTGTATATAATGCGCGGCGTGAAGATGGGGGTTACCAAAGAGATCACCGAGGGCGAGAACCGGGTTGGTCTCGTCCCGGAGACCGTGGAGAAGCTCCTCAAGGAGGGTTTCGAGGTACTCGTGGAGTCCGGCGCGGGCCGCGACTACAACCTGGATGAGAACTACGAAGCGGCCGGGGCAAGGATCGTGGAGAGTGCCGAAGAGGTCTACAACGAAGCCGATTTGATCGTCAAGGTCGCCAGGCCGACAGAGGAAGAGATCGGACACATGCACGAGGGCCAGTCTCTCGTATGCTTCCTCAACGGTCCCCAGTACCCGGAAGTCGTCAAGAAGCTCGCCGACGCTGGCGTAACCGTCTTCTCCAACGAGGCTATCCCGCGCACGAGCGTCGCGCAAAGCATGGACGCGCTCTCCTCGATGGGCTCCGTCGCCGGATACAAGTGCGCGCTCATCGGCGCGAACACCCTGGGCAAGTACGTCCCGATGCTCTCCACCGCAGCCGGGACCACGAAAGCAGCGAAGGTCTTGATCCTGGGTGTCGCGGTCGCGGGGTTGCAGGCCATCGCGATCATGAACCGGCTCGGGGCGGAAGTATTCGCCTACGACATCCGGCCGGAGACCAAGGAACAGGCCCAATCTTTGGGCGCATCCTTCATAGACTCGGACGACGAGAAGGAGAACGGCGAAGAGGAAGACGAGTTCGTAGAGTACAAACCCGAGGGCTTCAACAAGTTCATGGCCTCGCTGGGGTTCTACTCATTCGCCGAGCCGCCGAGAGACAAGTACATTGTCGAGGGCGAGGAAGACGATTCCGAGGATGAAGAGGAAGACGAGGGGTGGTCGAAGGAGAAGCTGGACGAGGACCAGAAGCTCCTGCGCGAGCGCATGAAGGAGATGGACATCGTCATCACGACGGCTCTCGTGCCGGGCAGGAAAGCTCCTAAGCTAGTGGACAAGGACATGGTCGAGAGCTTGAAGCCGGGGAGCGTGATCGTGGACCTCGCCGCCGAGAGCGGCGGCAACTGCGAGCTTACGGAGCCGGGTGAGACCGTCGAGCACAGCCAGGTCAAGATCGTGGGTCCGGTGAACCTGCCGAGCGCGATGCCGATCCATGCGAGCCAGCTTCTCTCGCGCAACATGTTCAACCTCATCAAGCACATCACGGAAAACAAGTCCGAGGATAAAGAAGGCAAGCAACCCGAGCTGGCGCTGGACTTCGAGGACGAGATCATGGACAAGACCTGCATAGCCCACGACGGTGAGATCCGGGACGAATCCACCCGCAAAGCGCTAGGTGAGGCCGAGGGCGAAACTCAGGCCGGCGGCTCGGGAGAGAGCGAGGCTAGCTAGCATGCAGGAACTGCTCGCTCAGTTTGCGATCTTGATCGTTGCGGCCTTTTTGGGGTTTGAGTTGATCTCGCGGGTCCCGAACCTGCTGCACACGCCGCTGATGAGCGCGACGAACGCGATCCACGGCGTCATATTGGTGGGCGGCATGATCACGCTCGCCGAGGCGAGCAATCCCATCATTGTGACGGTGGGCTTTATCGCGGTGTTCTTCGGGGCGGCGAACGTCGTGGGCGGTTTCTGGGTGACGAACCGGATGCTCGGGATGTTCCGTCCTCCGGTAAAAAAAGTCAAAAGAAGAAGAGAGGGCTAACCCTTGCAGGTCGCTACGTTCCTGGCCTACCTCGCGGCGGCGGCGCTATTCATCGTCGGCATCCGCCGCCTCCGCAAACCGGAGACCGCCCGTTCGGGCAACACCCTGGCGGCCGTCGGCATGATCATAGCCCTCATCGCAACGCTCTTCGTTATCGAGTTCCAGGACCTGTTCCTGATAGGTACCGCCGCGCTTCTGGGCACGGTGATTGGAGCGGTCTCGGCGCAAAGAGTGCAGATGACGGCTATGCCCCAGATGGTCGCGGCGTACAACGGCGTTGGCGGCGGGGCGGCGGCCCTGATCGCGCTCTCCGAGTTCTACTACCTGCAGACCGAAGGCGGTGGAGATCTGGTCGCAGAGATCACGATCCCCCTTACCATCCTCATCGGCTCGGTGAGCTTCATGGGGAGCGTGGTGGCGTTCTTGAAACTTCAGGAGCTGGCCTTTGGCGGCTCCGTCACGTTCCCGCTGCAACAGATCGTCAACGCCCTACTCTTCCTCAGCATCCTCGTCCTGGCGGCGAACGCCATCCTGGACGGGACCATACTCCCGTTCATCTCGCCGGTCGCCTCCGTGGTCGCCGTCCTCGCCGCCTCGGCCATCCTGGGCGTCCTGCTCGTCATCCCGATAGGTGGCGCGGATATGCCCATCGTGATCTCACTGCTCAACGCCTTCACCGGGCTCGCGACCGCGGCTTCGGGGCTCGTGCTGGAGAACTACATCCTCATTATCGGCGGCACCATAGTCGGAGCGTCGGGTACGATCCTCACACGATCAATGTCCAGCGCCCTGGGGCGTCCCCTGAAGAAGATCATCTTCGCCGGCATCGCCGCTGCGGGCAGTAGCAAGAAAGAGGATCAGGAAGAGCGCGAGGTCAACGACGTGAACGCCGGAGCGGTCGGCGAGTACCTCTCCGACGAAGCCCAGAAGGTCGTCATCGTTCCCGGCTACGGCCTCGCCGTCGCCCAGGCCCAGGGACCCATGTACAACCTGATGGAGACCCTGGAATCACAGGGCAAGGAAGTCCTCTTCGGTATCCACCCCGTAGCCGGACGCATGCCCGGTCACATGAACGTCCTCCTCACCGAGGCGGGCGTCCCCTACGACAAGCTCTACGACCTTGAAGACATAAACCCGGAGTTCGCCGACACCGACGCCGTAATCATCGTCGGCGCCAACGATGTCGTGAACCCGGCCGCCAACGATCCGGAACAGAACACCCCAATAAGCGGCATGCCCATCCTGGACGTGGAGCAGGCCGAGAAAGTCATCTTCATCAAACGTAGCCTCAGCCCCGGCTTCGCCGGCGTGGACAACCCCCTCTTCTACGACACCGACAAGACCATGATGCTCTTCTCTGACGCCAAGCAGGGCCTCCAGGAGGTCGTCGAGGCCGTGAAAAGCGGGTAGTCGCCAGGTTACATCGCATTTTGGGTGGGGTCTTATTGTCAGCGATAGTCTTGTGGTGAAAAACTCTCGATTCCAAAGTGTTGAGCAATTCGCCGCATCATGTCGTCCACGAGTGCCTCTCTTTGAAGGAGCAGAGAATCGTAGTCAAACTCAATCTCTGCGCGCACTTCTGGTGTTTCGGTGATTCGAAGCAAGTGACTATATCCTGGCCTACTCACAGAGAGCGCCGGAAAGCTTCCATATCCGTTTAATATTGTTAGTAAGCGCACGGGGCCACGATAACCTCCAAGATCGTACACGCCTCGAATGAAGTCTAGAAATCCACCTACTTTAGAGCGCAACCGCCTCGGTACAAAATTAATTGCCGCGGCCGAGTTTAACATCGTACTGTAGCGTCCTTGTCCAGCATTGGACACGTCGCCTCCCACACTTCGCCAAAAATCAGCTGTCGCGGTCTCCCGCTCTACAAGATATGGTCTATCGTCTAGGACTCTATAAACTTCGATATGGTTGAGTAAGGAATCATGGCGCACGCGACATTCATTGAGAAGAACACTCTGATTACCTACTCGCATAAGTTGGCGTGCGCCATCCCCCGCTGGTTGTAGCATTTCGCTGCTCGGAATTGGTCCATGCCATCCTTCGTCTTCTCGTCCCCAACCCCATCTCGAAAGTTCCTCTCGAACACTACGATCTGCAAGATCGATAGTGAGGTAATGACTGGTCGCCGGTGACGCAAGAAATGCCATATAAAGACTACTCGTAATCTCTTCTATGCGCTCAAGCTCTTCCTGAAATATCTGCTCGACCCTAACGCGCGAGTCAATTATCGACTCTACACGTAACTGAACTTCATCTACCGTCATGCGTCTAGTCTGATACTCTCCCCGCCGATAGAATCGGAAGTCACCTGTCACTGTTACCTGATGCAGTTGTGAACTTTGGGGAACATCGATAAGGAGGAAACACTTCTCTACACCTTCGTCCTCAAAAGTATCTTCGGTAATCTTCACCCTCGGAAATACTCGTGGGCTTATCGAGTCCAACAGCTGATCCTCGATACGCTTAACTAGATCCTCTTCATAAGGTACACCGACAAAATCTTCAGTTTTAGGCGGATGTCCTTCTGGATTTGGATCAGCTACGCCGAACACTAGGGTGCCACCCTGCGTGTTAGCAAAACCGCACACGGCTGCCGCGAGATCGCGACGAGCAGGAGCGGCGTGCCGAAGACCACGAA
>CALMWA010000088.1 GCA_937873125.1 uncultured Actinomycetes bacterium
CCCATACCGCCGTTAGTGTTCTGCAAGATGCTCCCAGTCTCTCTCGAAAAACTCCGTGAACGCCGCTGAGTCTACCCTGCGGCCCGCGCTCCGAACCCCAGTATTCTCGCTAATTCGACTACGCACCGTAAGAAGCGTCACGCCCTACTCGCTTCTCCCGGCTCTCGTCGTCCCGAACTCGTTGAGGTAGAAGGCCGGGTCCTCATCCACCATCCACGTCCACTCCGAACTCTCGGAACCCCGCCGCGCGGACTCCTGCGCTTTCGCCGAAATAGCCGTGTTGCTCGTAGCCTCTACAGATTCCCTCTTAGCTCTCACGATTCGCCTCCTCTGGAAGGATCATGCCGGACGGAATGTTTTCCAGGTCCAGGGTCGTTTCCAGGCGCTGCCAGTAGCGGCGTCCCGGCTCCGTCTTCTCGCGCACGATGCGCCCGAAGCCCGTTCCGGGGATATGACCGGCGGCGACCGGAATGTCGTCCGCCTCCAGCCAGCCGAGGAGCATCTCGCGAGTAAACGCCGACTGCTCCTTGTCCATGTCGAAGTGAATGTTCCAGGTGGGTTCCGTCGCCTGCGCCGGATGCACGATGGCGTCCCCCGCGACGAGCGCCTGCTCCCCGCCCGAGGAGACGAGCAGGCTCGTGTGCCCCGGTGAATGCCCCGGCGTGGGGATGGCCGTCAACTCGTCCGAGAGCGACTCTTCGCCGTCCAGGAGATCCAGGACACCCAGGTCGTCGAGGCCGGTAACCGCCGCTCCCAGATACGGCGCGGACATCTCCCACTCTACCGCCTGCGTCACGTAACGGGCCTCGGAGAAGATCGGCTCCCCATCGGGCTTCACGCTCCAGCCGAGGTGATCTCCGTGCAGGTGCGTCAGGAAAACCGTGTTGATATCTTCGGGCTTTACGCCGGTTGATTCGAGGTCTTCGAGCAGTTTCCCGTGCATGCCCATGCCGCCGGGACCGACGCCGGTATCCACGAGGATGGTCCGGCCGGGCAGGCGCAGCAGATACGACCCGACGCGGCCGAGCAGGGTCTGCTGGTCAGAGAAGGCCCAGGGGTAACGCTGGAAGTATGGCTCCCACTGATCCAGGGGAACGCCGGGGAAGATCTGATCCAATCTAAAAAACGCCCCCTCCACGTCGGTGAGCGACGTGATCTCGACTTCTCCCACAGTGATACTCTTCATACTCGTCCTCCTCGTTGGTTCGATAATTTCGACACCTGCCGCGCCTTCATCTCTCCCGGGTCAGCGTCGTCAAAATACCCACGCTTACCGCCCAGGCCGCGACATGCTCGGCCATCAACGTCAGAACTCCCGCGACCGTCGTACCGGATATCGACGGTGCGACCAGCAACAGAACGTCCGGCACGAGGGTGACCAGCAACGCTACTAGCGCGACCCTCCTGAACAGCCGGATCGGCCGCCCCGAAAACCGTGCGACGAGCGCGAACACCATCACCGCACCCAATACCCCGAATATCGTGAACAGGATAGTCGGGCCGAGCATCAGCGGCGGAAAGTCCGTCAGCCCGAACAACGCCACCGCGACCGTCCGAATAACGACGTTGACGGCCACCGCCGCCACGACGGCGAGCGGCCCGACCCACAACAATCTCCTGAAAGAGACCCGCTCGCTCCCCCCTGCGTTGCTCGCTGCAGCTTCCACCCTCTGCCTCCTCCGTCCGTCAGCCAGAACCAGCACATCAGGTTATAATGTACATATACACATTAACATTGACAACAGTATACGTCAACAGTAAACTGCCATCGAGGAGTTGTTAAGATGCGTTGTATGCGGGGAGCGGTATGGATACGGTAGGCTCGGGTTCGAGGGCCGGGGAGCGGGCCTTGCGGCTGGTGGATGAGTTTGCCGCTTTCGGGCCGTCTTACATAAAGTGGGTCAAGTCGCGGATGCACGAGGGTGGGCCATCGTATGCGCGGATGCGGTTGCTAGGAGCCTTGCATTGCGGTGGACCCCAGATAATGACGAGCATCAGCGACGAGTTGGGGGTAACGCGGCGCAATGTTACGGCGCTGGTGGATGCCCTGGAGGATGAGGGGCTGGTACGCAGGAAGGCCCATCCAACCGACCGGCGGGCGACCGTTATCGAGCTCACGGACGAGGGCGCGCGGACGATGGAGCGAAGGTTCGACAAGCACCGGGCGGCGGTGGCGGAGTTGTTCGAGGAGCTGAGCGAGGACGACCAGCGGGAGTTGGCGACGCACCTGAGCACGCTGCGCGAAGCTCTGCGCGGGCGCGGCTTCTCCTGCTAGGAAATATTCTTTGGAGGTCCACGCCGCTTTGCAGCTCTCCTGTTACGGGGTGTAGCTGATCGAGTCGACCAGAGTGTAGACCGTCCGCTTCTGCTTGCGGCCTTCCAGCCAGGTCGGGAACCAGGTGTTGAGCATCAGGTGCATGTCGGTGGTGGGGATGCCGTCGGTCCAGGTCTTCATTAGCTGTCCATCGGCGTAGAAATTCATGGCGCCAGGGGTGTAGTCGAAGCGGTAGTCGTGGAACCCGGTGGTGGGGTCGAAGGGTAGCTGCATCGTGACGGTGTGGGTCTGGGCGCCGCCGGCGTAGGTGGTGAACATGATGCGGCGGGTGGAGTCGTTATAGAGTTCTATGTCGATCTCGCTCGCGTAATCCGGGCTCTTGTAGAGGAAGAAGCCGGTTATGGAGGAGGGCGCGTAGGGGAGCTTCATGCGTGTGGAGTACGAACCATAGCCCTTGAGAGAGTTCGTGAGGATCTCGCCGCCCCCGAGCGTGCGGGCGGGGATCTTGATCTGGAGGTTGCCGCCGCTGGTGCTGACGTTGTTCGGGTCGAGCTGGCTGCGGCCGAGGGTGTGATCCCCCTTCGACCATCGGACCGTGTCGAACGACTCGAAACCGTCGAAGAAACCGACCTCCTGCGCCGAAGCCGCGCCCGCGAAGAGCATGACCTGCATCGCCCCCAGAACGAAGACAAAGAATATGCGCCTCAATGTTGCTCCCTTCGGCAGCCCGGCCGCCTCCAGATCATCAGAGGCCCGTGGCTTTGCGTCTCCGCCTCGCGGCGGATTTGCCATTATCGGTGGACCTGGACTCTATCAGACGCTCGCGTTTCACACTACGGCGTTTTCCGTACCGTGGCAGCCGTAGACGCGAGGCCTGGCCGATAGTAAGTTGGGACAGCTTTTCCGGGAGGGCGCTACTCATCATACGTCTCGCCGGTGAGGGCTGGGCTGTACGAAAGCAAGGAGACAGATGACTGAACGCAAAATAACCGGACTGCCGGCCCTCGTGGAAGCTCTCTCCCCGGAGGACCGCGCGCTCGCGCGGCGCATCTTCGACGTCTCCGCGACGACCGGCAGGCTCGACCCGCCGGAGGCGATGCGGGCCTGGATCGAGTCGTCCTTCGGCGCCGTGGAGAACGTAACCGACCAGCGCATCGTCAAGGTAACGAATCTCATAACCCTCGAAGGCGCCCTCTTCAACGAGCTTCGCGCCTCACGCCCCCTGGACACCGCTGTAAGCGTCGACCTCGAAGGCGAGATAGCCGCCACCGAGGGCGACCCATTCTGCCGCCCGGAGACTGGAACCCCGGCGGACATCTTCGGCCGGGTAAAGGGCGAACACGCCACTACAGCCTCCAACATCGCCAAGTACGACGGCTTCCACGGCGTCGTCGTCTTCGACGACCACAACCCGCTCCACCTCACCCCCGAAAAAGTCTCGGACTACGTGAACGTCGGCCTCCGTTGGGCGCGCGAGGCCCTCAAGGCCGATCCCGAAGCCAAGTATCCATTCCTAATGTGGAACTGTCTGTGGCGGGCCGGTGGCTCCATAATCCACGGTCACGCCCAGGTAACGGCCACCCGCGGGATGCACTACCCGAAGGTCGAACGCCTGCGCCGCGCCGCCGCAGGCTACGGCGTGGATCACGGCTCCGACTACTTCGACGACCTCTATCGCGTTCACGACTCTTTAGGTCTCGGAATCCCCCTAGAGGATGCTCGGGCGTTCGCGAGCCTCACGCCGGTTAAAGAGAAAGAGCTTGTCGTGATCGGCGGCGACCCCGCAGACGAGTCCCTGAGTCGGGCAGTCGGCACTCTGCTGGAGCGGTACGTCAGGCATCTCGGCGTCCGCGCCTTCAACGTCGCATTCTATATGCCGCCACTCACGAAGGCGCTGGAGGACTGGTCCGGCTTCCCCGTCGTCGTGCATCTCGTGGACCGGGGCGACCCGGCGAACCACACCTCGGACATCGGGGCGATGGAGCTCTACGCGGCATCCGTCGTCGCCTCGGACCCGTTCCGTGTGGCGGAGGCGCTCGGAGACGGGTCTCTCCGGTAGCCTCTCCCGAAGGTCACCCACACCTACAAGAACGTTGGCGCGACGCCCGCCAGGTTCCTGACCCTGATGTCGCCGAACAGCCTGGAGGGGTTCTGCGAGGAGGTTGATAAGCCCGGCGACGGACCACAGTTCAAAGCCGCCTTCGGAGAAGAGGACATCGAAATGCTCCTAGCGGCCATCACAAAGCACGGCGGCGAGATCCTACCGCCACCAGAAACGTAGCCCAACCACAGAAAACCCAACCCCATTCGGAAGTACGGCCCCTGCACCGCCTGCCATACCTCCCACATAGACGGCATGTCCCACACGTTTGACAGTTCTATTGTTTTCATGTTAGTATTTACTAACATGAAATATGACGAGGTAGACAACCAGGGTCGGCGTCGGTATCGGATGGGAGCTCGGGCGGATGCGGCGGCGGAGACGGGGCGAAGGATTGTGGGGGCCGTGATCGAGCTTCACATGGAGCGGTACTTCGATCAGGTCTCGCTGGAGGACATCGCCGAGCGCGCCGGGGTTACGGTCCAGACGGTGCTCAGACGCTTCGGCAGCAAGGACCGGCTCATCGAGGCCGCTTCGGAGGAGGTTCGGGGACGGGTCCTAAAGCAACGCAACGAGGCCCCGGTCGGCGACGTGGCGGGCGCGGTCGAGAACCTCGTGGACCACTACGAGGAGCAGGGAGAGAGCGTGTTGCGGCTGCTCGCCCAGGAAGACCGGGTGCCGGCGTTCCGGCGGGCGACCGACGTGGGGCGCGCCCTGCACCGCGAGTGGGTCGAGCGCACCTTTGCCCCCTTTCTCGAAGGGCGCGAAGCGGAAGCGCGCTCGCGCCTGCTGGCCGAGCTCGTCGCCGTCTGCGACGTGTACGTGTGGAAGGTGCTCAGAAAGGACATGGGCCTGAGCCGCGGGCAGACAGAGCTCGCGCTCGGGGAGATGATAGTCGCCCTGAAAGGAGACAAGTAATGACACGCTACCTGGCCTATACATCGCCCGCCCGCGGACATCTCTACCCCATCGTTCCGACGTTCCTGGAGTTGCGCCGGCGCGGCCACGAGGTCGTGGTGCGGACGCTCGCCTCCGAGGTGGATGTCATGCGTTCCCTGGGCTTCGAGGCGGCGGCCATCGACCCGGCGATAGAGCGGCGTGAGATCTCCGACTGGCGGGCGAAGACGCCCATCGGCGCGTTGCGCGAGGGCCTCAAAGGCTTCTTCGACCGCGCGCACTACGACGGACCCGACCTCCTGCGGGCTATCGAGAAGGAGCGGCCGGACGTGCTGCTTGTGGACATCAATACCTGGGGCGCGATGGCGGCGGCGGAGACCACCGGTCGGCCGTGGGCTACGTGGAGCCCGTACTTCCTGCCGATCCCATCGCGCGACGCGCCCCCGTTCGGACTGGGGCTTCCGCCCGCCCGCAGGCCTTTCGGAAGGTTGCGCGACCGCCTGCTAAGGTCGGTGCTGTTCAAAATCTACAACCGCTCCCTCCCGGATCTCAACGCCGTGCGCGCAGAACTCGGCGCTCCAGCGCTCCCGGACATCCAGAGCGCCATGGTCCGGGCGCCGCTCATGCTCTACCTGACGGCCGAGCCCTTCGAGTACCCGCGCTCGGACTGGCCGGAGAGCGTGCGTCTTGTAGGCCCCGGCATCTGGGACCCGCCGGCGGAACCACTCGCCTGGCTCGATGGGCTCGACAGACCGCTCGTGCTCGTCACGTGCTCGACCGAGTTCCAGAACGATGGAAAGCTCGCCCAGACCGCCCTCGAAGCGCTCGCCGACGAGGACGTCGACGTCGTGGTAACGACTGCGGGCGTAGATCCCTCAAACTTCACACCGCCGCCCAACGCCCGCGTCGTCAAGTTCCTGCCGCACGGACCGGTGCTGGAACGGGCGGCCTGCGTCGTCTGCCACGGGGGCATGGGCATCACGCAGAAGGCGCTCGCCTCTGGAGTCCCCGTATGCGTCGTGCCTTTCGGCCGGGACCAGTTGGACGTTGCCCGGCACGTAGAGGTGGCCGGCGCGGGAACCCGGCTGCCCGTCGCCCGGCTGCGGCCCGACCGCCTGCGGGAGGCAGTACGAGCAGCCAGGAGCAAGAAAGCCGGAGCCAAGCGCATCGCCGCCGCTTTCGGTGCCGCCGGCGGGCCAAGCGCAGCTGCGGACTCGCTGGAAGGACTACTGCGGAACCAAAAGCCAGAAGAGATAGGGAAAGGAGCAGAGCGATGACGCCCCGCATAAAGACCGTAGACCCCAAGGAAGCAAAGGGACTGCGCAAGCTCATGATGAGGATGACCCAGCGCCAGATGGGCGGGATGGTCCCAGGGATCCAGCAGATCGTCATGACCGACTTCCATATCGGTATCCCCATCTACTGGCTCTACGGCCGCCTCAACCTGCGCAAGGGCTCGCCCCTCTCCCGCCTGCAGCGCGAGATGCTCGCTACGGTCGTCACCGGCACCGTCGGTGGCGCTCCCTGACTAGGTTTGCATACGGCGGCCGTGCGTCGCCTGACCAAAGATGAGCACCTCGGTCCGGAGTTCGCCACCACCTGGACCACCTATGACCTGGATGAGAAGACCCGGACGCTGCTCGCCTACGCTAAAAAGCTCACCGAGGAACCGTCCATGATAGAAGACGAAGACATCGAGGCGCTGCGGGCAGCGAGCTGGGACGAGGACGGAATCTACGAGGCTACGGCCCTCATCTCGCTGTTCAACTTCAGCGGACGGATGGAGGCCGCCTCGGGGTTGCCCATGGATGAGGTGCCGGAAGGAGCCAAGATGGCCGAGGCGATCCCCGATGTCAGAAGATAGCTTTTCGGTCCATCGGCTGGTTGATGGTCTCCTGGTGGCCTCACGACAACATGCACATCCACAACGACGAAAACATGCAGGGCCTTCTCTACATCGAGTACGGTTTTCATGCGACGTTAATGCTCACAGGAATTATCCTGGCCTACTGTTTCCTGTCGATCTTGCGGGAAAGCTCCGGCAAGCCAGCAGTTGTAAGATAGAGGGACAAGCGCAACTCGACGAGGAGAACGAGCCATCGCTAGATCAGGCGAAGTGATCGAGAACCCGGTTCAGGGAGATAGAATCGTATTCCGGGAGACTGCCCAGGATACCGGCGGCAAGTTATTGCGTATGGAGGTGATCGCCTTCCCCCAGGCATCGGGGCCGGTGGATCACATACACCTACGGCAAGAGGAGCGGTTCGAGATCCTCTCCGGCACCCTGAACGCCCGTCTGAACAACCGGGAGCAGAGCTTCGGTCCGGGAGAGACGCTAACCATCCCTCCGGGGACGCCGCATTGCTGGTGGAACGGCGGAACCGAGGAAACCCGCGTGGTGTGCGAGCTCAGCCCCGCCCTGAACACGGAGACGTTCTTCGAGACCATCTACGGGCTCGCCCGCGACGGCAAAACCAACAAAGAGGGCGTGCCAAACCTGTTGCAGATAGCGGCCATGTCCAGGCTGCACAGAGACGAGATCTACCTCGCCCGGCCTCCGATAGCAGTGCAGAGAATGCTGTTCGCGCTACTCAGCCCCATAGCCCGGCTGCTCGGCTACAGATCCAGCTACCCCGAGTACAGCGAGACGGGAAGAGCCCGATAGAACCGGAGGACAGCCGGTAAGAAATCACGGCTAGCGCGAACAGCGATATCACAATCTGTTCGCAGATCCAATCGTACTGGAGGTGGTGGTGCGGACCGATCTCTTGATTCGCTATCTATATCCCCGAGCTCTCAAGAGAGATTCGGCAAGATCCAAATTCAAACAGCGAATCTACAGCACGATTCATCAGCCGAAGAGCGTCGGATACAGGTTGTCGAAGAAGAGGCGCTTGACGAGTTCTCCCCGCGTTCGCACGCCGACCTTCTCGAAGACGCTGCGGAGATGGTTCTGGACGGTGTACTCGGAGATAAAGAGTGTCCGGGAGATACGCGTCGTGGAGAGGCCGCGCACGACGAGCTTCACGAGTTCTTCTTCGCGCGGGCTCAGGCCATAGGCAGTCATGCTGAAAGGGAGCAACTCTTCAGGCTTCGTGGGTTCTATTATGATCACCGTCTCCGTCCGCCGCTCCGGGGTCGCCTCGGTCAGTGAACCGTAGAGTGTCAACCACCGCCCCGAGCGTGCTCGCGCGCGTAGAGTTGGGACACTCTCCTGGTGCCAGTCGCGCTCGGGACTCAGTGCGCGCCGGAGCAATAAGAATACCGTGTGAAGCGCCCGAGGAAGGTTATCCCACTCGCGCCATCCGGGACCGAGATCTTCGAGATCCCGCAGCCAGCGCTCCGCCGCCGGCGTATGCTGGACCACCCTTCCTTGATAGTCGAGGGTCAGAACGCCCGGAACGGCTGTTCCGTCCTCTTCGATGGGGGTCTGCACGCGGAGCGCGGCCATCTTGAGACCATTGCCCAGGTGCGGAGCGATGCGGCGGAGAAGGTCGGTCTCGCGGGGCTCGAAGTCCGGGCTTCCCGACTCGCGGACCAGGTCCATGGAGCCCCAGAGGTATCCGCCGGAGGTGAAGGCGCCGCGCATCTCGTAGGCGAGCCCGAGCGGACGAAGATACTCCACGTAGCGGGTGGAGCGCTCCAGATTGCCACCCGTGGCTTCGGAGAGAAGGACTACGGACTGATGGGCGTCCATCATCCGGCGAACGCTCTGGTGATGGTCGAAGTAGAGACGCTCGAGCGACCAGAAGATGTCATCCGCGCCACCCATCTCCTCTGCCTGGCCGTGCGTAATAAAGCCACTTGCCGGATCCTTCGTCGAGGCGCAATACGCCTCGAATGGCACCGCGCGCCGCAAACGTTCGATCACCTCACCTAGGAGCGCTGGCCCGTCAAGCCCCACGCAACAGAGCCTCTTCACTTCGGAGAAAGTACGCTCCTCCAGGCCAGTACTCATGATCCCTCCTCGTAGTGTCTTGGGAGAATCATGTCCCGGCTCGCATCCCTACGCATCCCTCAAATGGGTGATTTTTCTAAACTCTGCTCGAAATCGGCGACACAAATAGCAGATCCCTGTCATATCCAGACTCCGGTCCGGGATCTACAGTTCGATCTGATAGGCAGCGTGCTCGAAAGGAGAAACATGGGAGCTAGAGAGGAGGTAGCCTTTATGAGGCGCATACTTCTGCTGTTATTGACGGTAGCGGCGATGATGGCTCTGGCGGGAGTAGCGTTCGCCGCACCCGGCAACACGGACCGGGATGTTGCGAAGGGACTGGCCAAGGTCCGTCATGCGACCGCGAAGTACCACAAGGTAAGTAGAGCCGTGGCCGACGGCTACCTGCCCACGGAGACGTGTGTTGAGGTTCCGGGTATCGGCGGCATGGGCTTCCACTACGTTAATCCGACGCTCATCGGCGATCCCGAGATCAACCCCTTGAAGCCGGAAGTGCTACTGTACGCTCCGAAGAACAACGGCAAGGTCAAGCTGGTGGCGGTCGAGTATCTCTCCGTAGACGCCGACCAGGACCTCTCCACGGACGGCGACCGACCAAACCTCTTCGGCGTTCCGTTCAACGGTCTCATGCCGGGCCACGAGCCAGGGATGCCAATCCACTACGACCTGCACGCCTGGATCTTCAAGGGCAACCCTGCCGGCGTCTTCGCTGACTTCAACCCTAAGGTGAGTTGCCAGGTTCTCAAATAAGCGATAAACGGCGGAGAACGTCGGTCCTTTTCCTGCCACGTTCTCCGTCCCGTGTAGAAAGGAGGAAGGAATGAGCACTGCAAGGACGATCATCCGCGGGGAGGGAGAGGGGAAGCGCCTCTGGTTTGCCGGCGGGGGTGTGCACGTCTGGAAGGCTACCGCTGAGGAAACCGACGGGGCGTTTCTCCTGGTAGAAGACCGGATGACACAGGGCAAGACGACCCCGCTTCACACCCACCCGAACCTGGACGAGACTCTGATCGTGCTCGAGGGGGAGATCCTGGTCTACGCCGAGGGAACCGAGCATCGGGTTGGGCCGCGGGGCGTTGCGGTGGCTCTGCGCGGCGATCCGCATGCGTTCATGGTCACCTCGGAGAGCGCGCTAATTCTCTTCCTGCAGACCCCTGGAAGCGGCGAGGCCTTCTACACAGACGCAAGCGAACCATCGACTGATGAGACCGACGCGGAGAGGCCAGCGGACTTGGATCTCCTCCGGGCATCTGCCGAGCGCCACCCCGACATCATACAGATCCTCGGCCCACCCCCGTTCGAGGTGGCGAGAGAGGACGCTGCTACTGCCAGGTCCTAGCGAATCGCTGGAAACCGAGCCGCGATACGGCATCGAGTTTCTCCTACCTCCTGCGCGGTAAATCGCCTGAGCACCCGGGCCGGATGAACTCTAACCGGGCAACTCGGCCCTGTCCCCCACCTTTACGCCGCGCTCGTCAAAGAAGCCCTTGTTGGCTTCGAGGGCGTACCGCGCGGGTTCGGTGGAGACGTAGTGCGGCGGTTCGTCGTCGAGAGCTTTCATGTCCTGGAGATCTATGATACGTCCGTCAGAGTCTATGTAGGCGATGGAGAGCGGGATCAGGGTGTTCTTCATCCAGAACGACCGTACCTGCTCGTCCGGGAAGACGAAGAGCATGCCCCGGTCCTCGCCGAGCTTCTTGCGGTTCATGAGACCCTTTGCCTGCTCGTCCGGGCTGTCCGCTATCTCGACCCACACTTTTACCTCTTCGCCGCCCGAAGCGTCGATGGTCACGAGGCGAAGGTCCGAGGTCGCTGTTGTCTCGGTCTTGTCTGCTTGTTGCCGATTGGAAGAACGGTCCTCCGGAGCCGCAGTGTCAGACCCTCCGCCGCATCCGGCGAGAAGCAAGACCAGCGCGAAGAGTACAGCTGTCCGTTTCATCGCAGCACGAACTCGATGCGTTTATTCTGTCGACCCTTGCTCTTGTGGGTCGTGATCTCGATCTCCCCTACCTCGCTGGTGTTTGCGACGTGCGTTCCACCGTCGGCCTGGGTGTCCAGACCCTCTATCTCGACTATGCGGATGGTCTTCACGCGTTCGGGTACGAGGTTGACCTGCGTGCGGATGAGGTCGGGATTCTTCAGCGCCTCCTCTCGCGGCAGCTCGTATACCCTTACCGATCGCTCCTGCGCGAGCGCCTCGTTAGTAAGGTGCTCTATTTCTCCGACGACTTCGGCGGTCCACTCGCCGGGGAACGAGAAGTCCATCCGGGCGCGCTCGGAGCGCATCTGGCCGCCGGTTACCTTGGCGTCGAAGTTTCGCCAGATCACACCGGAGAGTACGTGCAGCGCGGTGTGGTAGCGCATGTGCGCGTGACGCCGGTCCCAGTCCAGCCCGCCTTTCAGGTCGCGCACCGTCTCCGGGATGGCCTTGTCGAGGACGTGGACTATATCGCTACCCTCGCGTCGCGCATCCACGACGAGCGCCCGGATCGGACCGATGCCGAGCGTGCCCTTATCCGCGGGCTGGCCCCCGCCACCGGGGTAGAAGGCGGTCCTGTCCAGGATGACCTCCCGGCCGTCGAGCTTTACCACGCGGGCATCGAACTCGCGCAAGTAAGCATCCTTCAAGAATAGCTCCTCGGTCACAGCGAGAGGGCGCCGCGCTCGCGGTCCTTGAAGGTTACGACCTCACGGTAGCCAACGTCGTGAACGAGCTTGAGGCTTTTGTCGTAGCCGGCTGCGACCTGGTCGGCGGCGTGGGCGTCTGATGAGAGAATGATCGGCACGCCGCGGCGATGGAGCATCTGCAGGAAGTCCTTCGACGGGTAGATCTCTCCGATAGGCTTCCGCAGGCCCGCCGCGTTCACGTCCACGACGATGCCGGACTCGGCGATGGCGTCGGCGGTCTCTTCGAGCATGGGCGTGATGTCGCGGTCGGGGAACTTGCGGAATATTTTTATGAGGTCGGGGTGGCCGAGGATCTCGAACCGGCCGGAGAGCGCAGCTTCCCGGACGTTTCTGTAGTATGCCTCGTAGAGGTCGTAGGTCTCCCACTTCTCGTAGATCTCCAGGTGGTCCGGGTGGTCTACCTCTTCATTGTCCACGCGGTGCACGCTACCGATCACGTAGTCGTAAGGGAGGGCCGTCGCGTCGCGGTCCATGCGCTCTTCCTGGCCCGGCACGAAGTCTATCTCGATACCCAGACGCAGCTCCACATCCTGGGAGAGCTCGCGGGCCTCCTGGAAGGCGGCGAGGTCTATATCGTCCAGGTAGCGGTCGTGTTCGGTGATGCCCATCTGGCGGATGCCGCGCTCGTGGGCCACCTCGCAGTACTGGAGTATGTTCTCCACGGTCATCGGACGGTCGCCGTGGGCTACTACGTGCAGGTGGTAGTCGATCAAGGTCTTCTCCCGGTATCGAAAGTCTTTCCGTTAATCTTATAAGATAGCGGCGGCGTTTATGTGGGTAAGACGTACGCCAGTCGCGTAAGAACAGGGAGGAGTGGGGATGGGAAGAATCGCCTACGGCGTAACGGTGGCGCTCACGGTCGCGGTAGTCGTCACGGAGTTGCTGCACGCCTCGATCATCTTGATCTTCGCCATCTCGTCTCTCGCGCTTATCGGTCTTGCCTGGGTCCTGGGACAGGCCACCGAGAGCCTGGGACATCACCTCGGGCCTCGCATCGGCGGCATCCTCAACGCCACCTTCGGCAACGCTGCCGAGTTGATCATCACCATCTTCGCCCTCGCGGCCGGACTGACGACGGTGGTCAAGGCTTCGATCATCGGCTCCATAATCGGCAACGTGCTCTTGGTGCTCGGCGCGAGCCTCCTCGTCGGCGGCCTGAAGAACGGCATCCAGAGCTTCTCCCGCGAGATAGCCGGCATCAACGCCTCGATGCTCGCTATCGTAGCCGCCGCGCTCGCGCTGCCGACGATTTTCGCCGCGACCGACCCCGGTTCGAGCCCCACCACCCTGAGCATCGAGGTCGCGGTCGTGATGTTCGCGCTGTACATCCTCTACCTCATCTACTACTTCCGAAGCCCCGAGGGCGGC